>JAHIHJ010000203.1 GCA_018899795.1 Methanobacteriota archaeon | reverse complement strand
CTTGCTGGGTTCTGTTGAAATGAACCAGTTACCTATCCTGCTAATACTATTAGCCAGTGCCCTTTTGAATGTGGGCTATTTCTTCCCGGTGATATATGTGGCGTTTTTCAAAAAGCCCAATAAAGAACTGAACTTCGGGGAGGCATCACCATTCATGCTGGTTCCGCTTACACTCACTGCAATTGGGTCATTGATCCTGGGAATATGGCCCGATGCACCATACCTGTTCCTTGAACTGGTTAATGTAGCGGTTAAAAATGTAACTACTGGAGGGATCTGATATGGGATACCTGGACGAGCCCCGGAATATTAAAAAACTGCGTATGGTGTTTTACCTGAGTTTAGTAGTAGTAGTAATACTTGAGTTTATTCTGATCAAAAGGGAGCACATTGAATTCTCCCTTGAACATATTGCCGAGTTCCCTGCATTCCATGCCTGGTATGGTTTCATAGCCTGTGCACTTATCATTCTGGTATCCAAGTTAATAGGACATCTGTGGCTCATGAAGAAGGAGGACCATTATGATTGACTGGGTCCCTCCTGCAGCTATATTCATCCTGGGCGCGCTGTTAGTTCCTTTATTTAAAGGCAGGGCACAGAAATTGTACATCTTACTGCTGCCCTTGATAGCCTTTACAGATCTATTGTCCACGACACATGGCACCAGCTGGGTGTATAACTATCTTGGATATGAACTGATATTCAGCCAGGTTGACAAACTGACCATGGTATTCGCGTATGTTTTTGTTATAATGGCGTTTATCGGGATGCTTTATGCCCTGCATATTAAAGAGCAGGGGCAGCATATATCTGCATTCCTGTATATCGGGAGCGCCCTTGGAGTTGTATTCGCGGGTGATCTGTTCTCACTGTTCATATTCTGGGAAATAATGGCGTTCTCATCTGTCTTTCTTGTCTGGTACCAGAAGGATAAGGCATCAATGGATGCAGGTTTCAGGTACCTGCTGGTCCACACTGCAGGCGGACTGTTCCTGCTTGCTGGTATCGTGATCAGGGTCGTGGAGACCGGTTCCATAGAATTCGGGCATATAGGACTTGATGGATTGGATTCATATCTGATACTTATTGGCTTTTTAATAAACGCAGCCGTGCCTCCGCTGCATGCCTGGTTATCCGATGCTTATCCTGAAGCCACGGTGACAGGCGCTGTATTCATGACCGCTTTCACTACAAAATCAGCCGTATATGTGTTGTTGAGAGGTTATTCCGGAACTGAGATACTGATTTATCTTGGTGCGATCATGGCTCTCTACGGGGTCGTGTATGCTGTACTGGAGAATGATATACGCCGGCTGCTTGCATATCACATAATAAGCCAGGTGGGTTATATGGTAGCAGGTGTGGGTATGGGCGCGGCCATTGTTGGCGGATTTTCCCAGCTCCAGGAGGTGGCTACCTCTGGGCAGATGCTGGCGACCAATGGCGCTGCGGCACATGCTTTTGCCCATATCTTATACAAGGGGTTATTGTTCATGGGTGCAGGGGCCGTAATATACATGACAGGTAAAAGGAAACTTACAGAACTGGGCGGCCTGTACAAGACCATGCCTATCACCCTGATATTGTACATGGTGGGTGGTTTTGCCATATCTGCCGTACCATTGTTCAGCGGTTTTGTCAGTAAGACCATGGTGATAGCAGGCGCAGAAAAGTCTCATCTTACTCTTATCTTCCTGATGCTCACATTTGCCTCGGCCGGAACGTTCCTTCATACAGGCCTGAAATTACCATATTTCACCTTCTTTGCAAAGGATAGCGGCATACGGGCAAAGGAACCGCCGCTCAACATGCTGCTGGCCATGGGCTTAGCAGCTTTCATGTGCATCCTTGTGGGTGTTTATCCCCAGATGCTGTACAATATGCTTCCATATCCGGTGGATTATGATCCTTATACAGTTGGGCACGTTGTTGGGGAACTGCAGCTTCTGTTGTTCACAGCATTTGGATTTTTCCTGCTGCTCAATAAATTATATGGCGAGCGCACTATCAGCCTTGATACTGATTGGTTCTACCGTAAAGGGAGTAGGGTCTTTGTGTGGTTCATCAATGAACCACTTGCCAGGGCATCCCAGTGGACTGTGGATATCTGTTTGCTCGTAATTTCATTCCTGAAATGGTTTTCCAAAAATCCGGTACTTGCCCTGATGCTGTTTAAGGACAGTGTGGGACTGCATCTTTTCAAACATATCGGTTCCAGGACCACTGCAGAATCTATATGGTTCATGGAAGAGGAAAAGAGATTATACCCAAAGAATCCTGTAAAGAGAAACCCCGTAGGGGATTCACTGATGCTTGCGCTGATTTTCATGGCAGTTTATGTCATGTACTATCTGTTTGCAGCATAGACTTTCTCATCCTACATAGATAACAAAGTAGATATATCATAATACATACTAAATTCAAACTGGAAATGTTCGACATATCATTTATAGACTCAGACTTATTCGCGTGGTTCATTCTACCCCTGCTTATTTTTATTTCCAGGGTCTTCGACGTTACATTTGGAACCTTACGCATCATATTTATTTCGAAAGGAAAAAAATTCCTAGCTCCATTTTTTGGATTTTTTGAAATAATGATATGGCTATTTGCGATAGGGCAGGTGATGCAGAATCTTACGGACGTCAATTATTATTTGGCCTATGCGGGAGGCTTTGCCATGGGAAATTATGTTGGCATATATATCGAGGAAAAAATGGCGATAGGTACCCTTGTTGTCAGGATCATCACAAAAAAGGATGCCAGCGATCTGATAGAGGCACTCAAATCCAGGAATTATGGAATTACGATCGTAGACGCCCAGGGGGCTACCGGAAGTGTAAAACTCATTTTCACAGTAATTAAGCGAGTAGATGTCAATGAGGTCGTGGGCATGATCAAACACTTCAATCCTAAAGCTTTTTACTCGATAGAAGAAGTCAGGGGTGCAAGCGAGGGTGTTTTTCCTTCGCACAAGAGCCGTTTTAATTTATTGAGCGCATTTAGACTGAACAGACCGGGAAAATAAGACCGTTCAATTCCGTCATTGCCATATACCGCTGCGCTTTATGCCTGGACATTTAAATGCGGGGGTGATCAGCCATAATATTTATTTTTTCTGATCAAGATGCAGCGCACCCACCATTTTATCCACACTAACAACAAAAGCCCTGCCTTTTCCCTGTTCGTTCAATTTTCCTGCTTTTATAATTGCTTCAAGAATAACGTCGGTTTTTTCTTTTTCTATCAGAGTTATCACGATCTCTTTTTCAGGCTCTATTGGTATGCCAAGGATTTTCCTGTGCTCGTGAATCCCTGTGCCCCTTCCAAAAAAAACGGTAGCTCCTTCAGCTCCGGCATCATTGGTCGCATTAATTATCTCCATTCCCTTTCCTCTTTCAACGATCGTGAATATTACATTATAGTTAGTTAAATAGTCCATATTATTCTCCCATCGCTATACCAAGTATCAGCAGCGATATCACAGGCGCCAGGGTTGCAGTCGCAACCAGACCAAAGCCATCGATAAGCGGGTCTCTTCCACCCAGCACAGTTGTCAGCCCTACCCCTACCGTAAGAATAAGCGGCACGACCATGGGTCCGGTAACAACAGCCCCGGCGTCAAATGACAATGAGACCATATATGCCGGCGCAAAATAGATCAATATGAATGCAAGAAGATAACCCGGTACTATGATCTTCCAGAGGGGAATTCCGAGAAGTATTCGCAGCATCGATATCCCAAGTGATGCGCCGACCCCAATGCCAACCGCATGCATAACAAGATTTCCTGGTATAGCGCCTGAAGAAACTGTTTCCACCTGGTTGATGAGAACGCGAAGACTTGGTTCAGCAAGCGTGATAGCATAACCGAAAATAACAGCAAATACAACCATAAGGTAAACCGAACCAGAGGTTGGAAGACCCGCTCCCACCTGACGGCCTAAGGGCAGGAATCCAAGTTTTAATCCTTCTAAGAAGAGGATAAGTCCTGCTGTAGATAATGCTATGCCAAGCAATATCTGATATGAATTCTCAACAGGTTTTTTCATTATTAAAAACTGAAAGGCGAACAAGAAAATCACAATTGGCAATACTGCTGAGACTACTTCTGTGATCACAGAATTCTTTAACCAGGATAGTGGGCAATGTCCTAATTTAGAATACTTAATGAAAAATTAAAAAATTGCTCCCAATTCCATTGATGATCCGCCAAACCTTCCAACATTGCAGGAGTATCG
>JAHIHJ010000202.1 GCA_018899795.1 Methanobacteriota archaeon | reverse complement strand
ATTATAAACACCTACAATTCATACAACTGCATATCTATCTTTTATTCTATTATTATACTTCCATTGCTAAACCACTTTATCGTTTCTCTCAGTTCTTCCTTAAAATCACTTTGAGGCTCAAACCCGAATGTTCTTGCTCTTGAGATATCAGCTAATGAATGTTTTATATCGCCAGGTCTGGTTTCTTGATATACAGGTTTAATGTTTTTCCCAAGAATCTCGTTAATCATATCAACCAGCTTGTTAATGGTAATCCTTCTTCCACAGGCAATATTGAAAATTCCTGTCTTATCAGATTCACATGCCAAGATATTTGCATCAACCACATGCTTCACATAACTGAAATCCCTGCTCTGCTCCCCATCGCCGAAAACAACAGGAGGTTCATTGTTCTTTATGGCATTGATGAATTTTGGAATTACTGCAGCATATTGCGAATTTGGATCCTGTCTTGGTCCGAATACATTGAAATATCGAAGAGAAGCTGTTTTGAGTCCGTAAATATCCTGGAATACTTTGCAATAGAACTCACCTGTGGCTTTTGTCACTGCATACGGCGACAGCGGATTGACAGGCATGTTTTCTGCTTTTGGCAGTGTCGGAGTATCGCCATATACTGATGAAGATGACGCGAAGATCACCTTTTTAATGCCTGAATCTTTAGCCGCAGTGAGTACTTTTAATGTTCCATCAATATTTGCTTTATTTGAAGCTACAGGATCTTCTATGCTTCTTGGAACGCTTGGTAGAGCCGCTTGATGGAAAACATAGTTATGCTCTTTGAAGATTGTTACTAAATCGAGATCATTGATGTCGTTTTTTATAAGAGTTAGATTTTGTTGGTTTAAATGTTTAATATTATCCAGCTTTCCTGTTGATAGATTATCAATAACCGTAACTTCATTTTCGACGATTAACCTTTCAACAAGATTTGACCCAATGAATCCAAGACCGCCGGTGATAATTAGTTTTTTATTTTTCATGAGATTGTTTAGATTCCTAATTTGAAATTATTAACTCAGCCAGGCTGCACCCAGGACATTCGGGTTATTTTTGTTTTGTTTGAAATGCATATGATTTATTTAAATCTTGTTGTTAATGTGATGTGGATGTGTATGATGTCTTATTGGCACCGGAATGGATGAGAGAAAATCCGCGCGTATCCGCGTCATCCGTGGCATCCGCGTTCTATCGTTTGTTGATGGCTTCGGTTCTTTTGTGCATCGTGGTTGTATGGGGTTCATATCGTGCGCCAGAACTGTAAAATTATACAAATTGAGTTATTAATTTTTGGATGAGATTTTCAGAAAGCGTAGCATTAAATCTGCGTTCATCAATGCCGAAACCCTGCGGGTTCTCGACTCCGCGCCCACGTATGCCTGCGGGCATACGTCAAGGGTTGCGCCCCTTGAGGACGCCCGTCCACGTATGCCAGTGCACTGGCATACGTGTGCACGCAATCGACTGGCGTGACAGTCGACGTGGACACGCCCTCCAGAGGCGTGACTCTGGGCGTCATCATCTGCGGTTAATAATTCCATCAAAAAGTGAAATCATATGATCGACACATCGTTCTTCAAAGAACTTGACCGCTTCTCGTTCATGGTACGAAAGCGCGTATCCACAGCCTACAGCGGAAGCCGCCGCTCTATACTGAAAGGCAGGGGCATGGAGCCTGTGAGCTACCGCGAGTACACGCAGGGGGATGATTTCAAGACCATAGACTGGAAGGTGTACGGCAGGACTGAGAAGCTCTTTGTCAAGGAATTCGAGGAAGAAAAAAGCCTTACTACGCATATCCTGCTTGATACAAGCAAGAGCATGGACTTTCGCAACAAGTTCGAGTACGCAGCAATGCTGGCGCTGGGGTTTGCATATCTTGTTACGAAGGACAATGAGAAGTTCGCGGTGTCCATGTTCTCAGAGGAGATAAATATCACAAAACCAAAGCGAGGACGACGTTATCTCTCCCAGACCATCGACCTGCTCAACAGCATGGAGCTTTCAGGAAAGACCAGGTTCGATTACTGCATGGAAAAATATGCCAGCATAATTAAATCCAGGTCGCTCGTAATAATCATTTCGGATTTCATGGCAGACACAAATGCCATCAGGAACGCCATTTTCAGGCTTGGGAACAATGAACTCGTACTTATCCAGGTGCTTGACCCTGTGGAGACGAAACTCGACCTGGGCGGAGAAGCAAGGCTGATAGACCTTGAGACCGAACAAAAGCTGGACATCTATACCAGCCCGCGCCTTCGCACTGAATACCAGAAGCGTCTCTCAGACCATATCGCTAAGATAAAAGAGCCAAGCCTCCAGGTCGGGGCTGATTTCCATACAGTTACAACTGACATGCCGATCTTTGAGGCTATCTTCCAGATAATAAACAAGAGAGAAGCTGTTGAAAAATAGGGGTTATTTATTATATGAAATTAGAATTACTTATGAAAATTCCTGAAAGGGGTAAAGATGAAGGATTGGCAGCATACGCACAGAGACTTTCTGAACTTTATTCAAAAACATATAGTACTGAAATCAGGAAGCACAGGGGGCAGTTTTTCACACCGGAACAGGTAAGCACGTTCATGGTTGGCATTTTTGAAATTCTACATAAAACAATTCGCCTTCTTGATCCTGGAGCAGGCGCAGGAATTTTGTCGGCTGCT
>JAHIHJ010000201.1 GCA_018899795.1 Methanobacteriota archaeon | reverse complement strand
CGAAGGGCGCAGGGTTCTCTACCCCTTGACCCCAACGTCTAAATCCTCAGAATTAAGCGGTCATTTCATGAACCTTATGCATACCCGTTGTTTATATACGTTCAGGAAAAATGCCCGGAAACAATATGGGCTTATATCACATTTGATTTTTTCACTTGCGTCCGTTCACCGAGTTCTGTCGTATTATTAATGCACCTTTCACACAAAGAATATATCCTGATCTTATCGGCGCTTTCGATGATACTCTTCAACCTGTCTTCCAGTTCAATTCTCTCAACACTGTCGATCTCAAGCTCAAAAACACTGTACTGCTTCCAGGCGCCAAACTCCTCAAGGGTCCTGAACACATGCCTCCGGATACGGTCATCGCTTATGTCGTAAATGATAACAAGCCTCATTTGGGATACTCCGGCGGGTGGTACTCCTTTAGTTCGCCTGTTATGGCTTTTCGCAAAAGGATCGCCTGCATTCTTATGGCTTTCCTGCGATTGACTGTGTGCTCGAACCTGGGATGGCTGAACTCTTCTTTCATGTACTCATCGTACTTTTCAAGGTATTTCTTGAAAGCGTCCTTTATCAATCGATTATCCACACCAAAATCTTCATGAGTGATCTCTCCACGGTTCACAAGACGCAGAACGAATGCATCCGCAAAGATCGCCCTGAACTCCTCCATCAGGTCAAGCGCAAGCGCCGGTCTTCCATGCCTGTCAGCATGCATTATCCCCAGATATGGATCAAGATTGTACTGGCGCAGGCCGCTTTGCACTTCGTTCTTTATCATCGTGTATGTGAGAGACATAAGTGCATTGATATGATCTTGAGGCGGGCGTCTGGTTCGCTTTTCGAAAGTCCAGTCCCCCACCAGGCACTCGTTCAAAAGGGTGAAATAGATATCGAAAGCCTGCCCTTCAAAACCCATCAGTTCATCTGTTGTCTTAATGTTCTTATCTTCGAGGATGCGTATCTCGATATCATGAAGTTTATCTGTAGATTTAACACCTTTTCTTGAGAGAAGTATCCTTGAATTGTGGATTTTTGCCCGAATGATCCTTTTGGCTATCACCAGCTTTTCAGCTTCGGTCTGCGCATACTGGCGCCGCCTTATCTCCGCTATGGTGTTCATCTCTGGCAGGAAACTGCCGCGGTAGGCGCCGTTCTCTGTGAAGTAGTTGAGTTTATAAAAACCACAACTTTATATACTAATTTATATACTAAAGTAATTACAATGAAGCTTGAAGAACGCCTGGAGTTACTGAAACAAAAAGTTCAAGAAGATGACTTTCTGAGTGCAAAAGGTCTTGGCAACGAAATTCCATTCTGGATTTTTGACTATCCTCCTGAAAAAGAGCTGCTCGTCCGTGAAACAGTCAATAAGATGATACATAACCTGAAAAAAAGATCGGTGAATGTCCTTGTTATTGATTTATATGAAATCTGCCTTGAATTATTAGAAGATAAAATAAGTGCTGAAAAAATATTAGAGTTTGAAAATAAAAAAGGTTCAGATGAATTGCTAAATAAACTAAAGATCATGCTAAAACCTGAAACAGTTAAAAAAGTTATACAGACAAGAATTGAATCGGGTGGAAATATCCAATTAATGTTCTTAACAGGTGTGGGAAAAGCATGGCCTCTGGTACGTTCTCATTCAATTCTCAATAATTTACAGCCATTAATGGGAAATGTTCCACTTGTAACATTTTATCCCGGTGAATACGACAATCATGAATTGAGCCTGTTTGGAAAATTCAAAGATGCTAACTATTATCGTGCATTCAGACTTATTACGGAAAAAACATCTGAAAATGAAGGGTGATGGAAAATGTCTGCAAATCTCAAGATAGAAGACCTGTTTGAAAAAGATATCAGAAGAGATATCGATGGTGTCATTAAAGTAGATAAACACGATGACCAGAGCGTCTTCACAGAACTTGATGAGTATGTGATCACGAATGAATCAAGGAAGCATTTTGATAAGTTCTTTGAAAGATATTATGCTGCAACTTATACCCCCACGGATAAGATCGGTGTCTGGATATCTGGCTTTTTTGGTTCTGGTAAATCACATTTTATTAAAATATTATCCTACCTGCTGGAGAACAGAACAGTATTTGATAAGTCCGCTCTTAGCTTTTTTGAAAATAAGATCAATGATCCCTCGATGTTCTCTACTATTGAAAAATCAGTAAAATATGGCACAAAGGATGTAATACTTTTTAATATAGATTCTAAGGCTGGTGACAGTAAAGAACGTATAGTCAATATATTAATGAGAGTATTCAATGAAAAGAGAGGGCTCTTTGGAGATGCTCCCTGGATCGCAGAACTCGAAGAAGATATGCAAGAAAAAGGTTTGTATGGTTCTTTCAAAGAAGAGTTCAAACAAATCAATGGCAGCCCTTGGGAAGAGGTAAGAGATCAATACACCTTTGAGCAGGATGACATAATTGAGGCTCTTACTAAATGTGGATACCAGAGCAGGGAGGCATCGCACAGGATGTTAGAGAATGATGGACGAAATTACCATCTCGATGTTGAGAAGTTCGCGAAGAAAATTGAGAAATATTGCAGATTAAAGGGAGATAAACATCAGGTCATTTTCCTT
>JAHIHJ010000200.1 GCA_018899795.1 Methanobacteriota archaeon | reverse complement strand
GCGCCTCCTGTTACCAGCACCCTTTCGCCTCGCATTACGCTTTCTATACGCTGCATGTGTATTTAAAAACTTCTAATCATGGTCATTATTATATCATGAATCTTCATGAGCGCACATCGATCGCTATCCGGACGCTGCGAAAGATCGGCGTTAATTTTTTCTGGAGAGCCAGTAGAGGGGGTTTTCTCTGTGGGTTCTGTGGTTTTTCGGGCTGATTATCGGGATGCTGCGCGGGGATTGCGGAGGTTGCTATGCTTTCCTATTGGCGCCAGTGATTTTATAATTAGGATGTAATAATTTTAGTTGAAATAAGGGCTTCAAAGGATTTTCAGAAAGCGTAGCATTAAATCTGCGTTTATCTGCGGTTTTTTTTCTCTATGTTTGCTCTTCTTACCTATCGATGCGCTGGAACTGTGTAAGTATATGCTGCCCCGGTTTAGATGAAGCGCCTCAACTGTTGTTTTATCTCTGTGTCCTCTGTGCACTCTGTGGTTTTTTTTCGATAGGAGCAGCATCGGTTTTTTATGGAGCGCCATAACTGTAGATATATAATTTTTATGTAATCATATCTGCGTTAATCTGCGTGCATCTGCGGATTCTTCTCGTTTTCAGAAAATTCCTTCTTTGCGTTCCTGGGTTCTTTGCGGTGAATATCAGGCTCTGCAGATGGCTTTTGTATCATATCAGTGCGCATCCGCGTCATCCGTGGCATCTGTGTTCTATTGTTTTTTGATTGCTCTGTTATTTCGCGCGTTGTGTTTGCATGGGGATTGCGTAGGCGCTGGGGGTTTTATATTACAAGAATGATTATATTGTTTTTTCCTTATCACGGTTGTATATAGTGTTGGTAGCAATATTATCAACAAGTTGATGAGTCAACCTCTCCACTCCGTGATTTCTTCCGCAAGCTTCACCGCTTTATCAGCGTCATCGGCTCCCATAGCAAGCTTTGTATCATAATCTGCAATATTTCTCTGCCGCCTCAGGTAATGCAGTTTATTCGCAATTACAGCGTTCTTTTTATACAACATGCTCAGGACCGTTCTATGAACTTCGGGTGTCTTTTCCTCAATAGCCATAGAATTTCTTATGGCTAAAAAGGAAGCATAGTAGGCTCTACCCACAGCTGTCCTGATCCTTGCTTCATTATTCTTTCCTAGCTCTCTGGCTAAATCTAAAAAATCAGATGGATCAAACATTTTCCAGGACCATCAGCACTTTTGTTGCTTCAGAGGGATCGATTCCTTCATAAGCATACCGTATAACTTCATTCTGGAGCACATCAGAATACTCGCCTTCGATCATAATATTCACAAATGCATAGCTCCAGTTCTCGTCTTCAGCATCTCTCTCCATACTCACACGGATAGAGAAGGATATGCCCAGTTCAGTTAATTTTTGAAGCCCTCTAGAAACGATCTCTCTCACGAGCGGTCCTATTCCATCCACATCTGTAATCTGAGAAAGCGGCGTATTCTTGAATCTTGAACCTTCTAATGAAACTATCATCTCTCTCCCCTGAATGAACACTGCTGGATTCATTCCAACTACAATTACCATTTTTATAGTTCCTCCACTCTCTTCTTTATTATCTTGATCTCTCCATTCTTATTACAAACTGCTATCAGCATGCCCCTTGTTTCATCATAAACAAGTCCACATTCGTTGGGCTTGATCTTTTTCAGTTCGTCTGATCCGATTTCAATTTCATTATCCATAAATATATATACCCATTATACTAAGGGTTTTCATGACTAAAAACTTTTGCTGTGTACTGGTAGGCTATCTCTATAGCATCAAGAACCCGTTGTAAAAGGTCAAAAAATTTCTCATTTTGGATAATTAATATATCTGTGCACATCGTTTTTATTCTCTTGTTGATATAATGTGTATCAATACATATACTATCATTGCCACTTTTGACAGCTGATGAATTTGTGAAATGAAGTTGTTTTTTCTTTTGGAATTTTTAAACCGCAGATGAACGCAGATAAACGCAGATTTGTTTTATTGTTGTCAGATACCATTAACAATTCTTTTAATTTCTACTCTTGGTTTACTAAAATTCAGCAAAAGACAAAGTTTCAGTCCTGTTATTTTAAGATAGTTTAAACATTGGGCAAAATGAACAGTATCGATTTCTTTTACTGCTTTCACTTCAATTATGATCTCATTTTCAACCAGAATATCTGCTATGTAGTCTCCAACCAATTCATCCTTATAAAATACCTTTAATGGCGCCTGTTGAAATGTTTTTAATCCTCTCAAATTCAGCTCAATATTCAAAGCATTCTCATAGACCTTTTCCAGAAAACCTGTTCCCAGAAAATTGCTGACTTCAAAAGCAGCCCCTATAATCTGCTCAGACAAAGCATTTAATCTGCGTTCATCTGCGTTTATCTGCGGTTCCGTTTCTTCAGATACCATAGCTTTCATCATAATTCCAATACCACAAATACTTGATCTTAAAATATTGATCTAATCGTGATATCAAGTTAAGTGAAAAAAATCCAACGGTTTATTGATGCTATAGG
>JAHIHJ010000199.1 GCA_018899795.1 Methanobacteriota archaeon | reverse complement strand
TGTTGGATGAAGGAATATTCTATGAAAAACAAGAAATTAAAAGAACGGATTTCGAATACCATATTGGAGACAAGTTAAAATTCGTGCTTATAGTGGCAGACGAAGATATGGAATTTAAAGTGAATGAAACAAAACCGATTTCGATAAAAAAAATAAAAATCCCGCCGCAAAATCTAATTGTTTCAAGCATGTACGGAATTCATCCCATTGGTCATCTATCAGCGATCGGAAGCTATAATGTTCCATCAGGAATTATAAACAAAGAGAGAATAGTAGATTTCGGGATGTTTCATGCAGCAATAGATGGTAAAATTTCAAAAGATGAGGTAGTTGGAGCCACAATAATGCTTCCGGTCAGGGAAATTTGATGATATGCATGCCTACGGTCCGGTTCCATCCAGGAGGTTAGGACGGTCACTGGGGGTGAGTTCGATACCCCTGAAAACCTGTTCCTACAACTGTATTTACTGTCAACTGGGCAGGACGCACAGGCAGCAGATAAGCCGTGAAAGTTTTTATCCCAGGGAAGAGATTCTAAAAGATGTCCAGAAAGTAATCGATACCTCAAAAACAGATTATATAACCTTTGCAGGAGATGGCGAGCCTGCACTGTGTAAGGACCTCGGCTGGTTGATCCGCCAGTGCAAGAAAAACTGGCAGATACCTGTGGCAGTAATAACAAACGCTTCTCTTCTCTTTATGAAAGATATAAGACAGGATTTGAAAGAGAGCGACGCGGTGCTTTCCAAGCTTGATGCCGGGAGCGAGGATGTTTTCAGGAAACTTAACAGACCAGATAACAGCATTGGATTTGAGGAAATGCTTGAAGGACAGGTTGATTTCAGGCTGGAATACTCAGGTAAAATATGGCTGGAGGTGATGCTTGTTGCAGGTTTGAACGATTCGGATATATCATTGATGGACATCAGGAAAGCTATCGAACGTATAAAACCTGATAAAATATACATTTCAGTCCCCACGCGACCGCCCGCTGAACCATGGGTCATGCCGCCTGTGCCAGAGAGAATAATCCGCGCCCATGAGATAATTGGTTCGGCATTAGACCTCACGCAGTACGAGTCAGGAGAGTTTGGTCTGGGTGACTTTACTGATGTGCGTACAGCAATAATAGAGATCTGCTCCCGTCATCCATTAAGGGAAGAACAGGCAAGGGTTATTGAGAAAAAGTTTTCCAAGAATGCAATAATAGATGAGATGCTATTAAAGAATATCCTGGTTCGTGTGGAATACAGGAATATATCCTATCTTCTGCCGGCAGGTTTTGTCAGGAGATCGAAATGATTATCTCAGTTGCAAGCGGGAAAGGAGGAACCGGCAAAACCACAATAGCAACGAACCTGGCATTGAGCATTACCAATGTACAACTGCTGGATTGCGATGCTGAAGAGCCTGATTGTCATCTGTTCCTGAATGTAGGTTTGAAAAAAGTTGAAGATGTATATGTATATGTTCCTGTAATCAATAAAGAAAAGTGCGATCATTGCGGGAAGTGCTCTGAATTCTGCCAGTACAATGCTATTGCAGTACTGCCTTCTGACATTCTTATCTTCCCTGTGTTATGCCACGGGTGCGGAGGATGTAAGCTCGTATGTCCCGGAGGGGCTATAACTGAGGAAAAGCGGATTATCGGCACAATCGAGGGCGCTGCCGCAAATGGATTTGATAAACCCAAAGTTATTCATCCCTTTTTGACGGGTTTATCAAAAATGGAATTTTATCAAGGGCTTTTGAATATAGGAGAACCCATGGCAACTCCAGTGATCAAAGCCCTGAAAAAGAGGATTGTTAAAGGTAAAAATGCGATTCTCGATTCACCCCCGGGAACTTCATGTCCTGTCATTGAAACCATCAGAGGGACGGATTATTGTTTGCTCGTTACAGAGCCTACACCTTTTGGTCTGCATGACCTGAAGCTTGCAATCGAGGTTGTTAAGCATCTAAAGCTTCCTTTTGGGATAATTATAAATCGGGACGGCATCGGTGATAACAGGGTTGAAAAATACTGCGAAGAGGAAAATATTCCTGTCCTCATGAAGATTCCGCAGAACGAGGATATTGCAAAGCTTTACTCAAAAGGTCAGCCCTTTGTGTTAGAGATGCCGGGCTGGAAGGAAAAGTTTGTCCACCTCCATAAACTTATCCAGAAAGAAGTTAAAAAATCAAAAGAGGGATTTACTTGAAAGCACTTTTACTGATGGGATGTCCCGAACTGCCTGTGCAGACAGCGGCTGCACTTTATATTGCCAATAAATTGAACCTGGAAGACTTTGAGGTAACAGCGGCAGGGAACAAAGCTGCCATCAGCCTGCTCCTTAACTCCGACCCTGAAAAACACTATGTCAAGAAGGTGATGGACCTTGACAGGTGCATTGGCGCTCTTGCTGAGAAGAAAATGGAGCTTGACCTGTGTTTTGTGTTCATCCACAGCGACACAGGCATTTCTTATCTTGCCACGGTCAAATCGCTTTCAAAGGCAAAGACCGTGGCTGTGATCTTCGGAAAGGAGATAGAACCATTAATCGAGGCGAGCGGGGATTCAATTATAATAGCGGCGAATGCTGTGCACAACCCCACTCCTCTCAGGGCAAAAATTGAGGGGGTGAAGTCATGGGCTGCATTGACGAGATGAACTATGAGATACTGCTTCCGAATAGTTCTTTTAAGGAATGCGCGGATTTCATAAAGAAAAAATTCAGGGAAATTCATTATGTGCCT
>JAHIHJ010000198.1 GCA_018899795.1 Methanobacteriota archaeon | reverse complement strand
TCCAGAAGAATCCTGTATTCCACGTGATGTCATAGCTTCCTGATAGTGCGCCTCAGCTGCTGACTGCTCAATCTCAAGTGCTATCTGAAACGCTTTTATTCTTGCAGGAGCATTATGTTCATATATTTCTAATAATTCATTCACGTATTTGTTTGATTGTAAGATTGCATCCATACTGGCAAACGGCCAATTTTCTGGAAAAGCTTCACTTTCTAAAAAAATAATTCCAGACCTTAACAAAGATGCATGATTATTTTCCTCAATTCCCAATTTCCACCAGAAGTCATTGTCTTCTGAAAAGTGATTTGCAAAAATCCTGTAGAGTTTACCAAAATTCAGTTCTAATTGAACTGATTCTTCTAATAATTTCTTTCTATTATCATCATTATTATCAGATTGTGGCATAGAAAATAATATGACATACATAATATAAAAACTTTTGTGTTTGGAGAGATTTTATTTGCTATATTGACTTGCCTCAGCGCGCCTGCTGGCACACTTCGGCGCGGGGGCTTCGCGAGTTCGGCGCTGCGGCGCCTCACCCCCGCACGACGACAGGATAATGCGCCTCCGGCTGGAAGTGTGTATCTGTTAATATTACAATAGTAATACATAAATAATATGGGTGCGTCTTAAGTAGCATGGCTCCGCATAATTCTTAGAAAGTGGGTTATTTGCTGTTCCCCACAAGTCAATTATAGTCCCGATCGCGGAGCCACATCCCCATATATCCACTGATCAGCTTCAGGAAAGCAAAGCCACATAGGAATCCAGATATACACAGTCCTCGAATGAATGGGTGGATGAGATACATCATAAGCTTTTAATTCCCTCATAGGCATGTGATTTTCACGATTCCAGATACGTTGAGATATAAAGCTTTAATTACCCTATATAAAGGCGCGAATATGGTAAATACTACGGAACCAAAGAAGACTATAAAAATAGAAAATGTTGTTGCATCTACGGCTATTGGAGCAAAACTTGACCTGAATCAAGTCGTCAGCGTTTTTGAAGGAGCGGATTATAACAAAAAAAGATTCCCTGGTGTTGTTTACAGGACAACATCCCCGAAAACCGCAGCGCTTATTTTCGGCAGCGGCAAGATCGTTTGTACAGGAGCAAAAAGTATTGCCGATGTAGGTGTAGGTCTTTTAAAAGTGTTTGATAAATTAAGAGAAATGGGTATCCATATCCTGGATAAGCCTGAAATTAAGATACAGAATATCGTTGCATCAGCAGATCTTAGAAGAGTGCTCAACCTCAATGCAGTTGCTATCGGTCTTGGGCTTGAGAATGTTGAATATGAACCTGAGCAATTCCCCGGTCTTGTTTACAGGATGTCCAGCCCCAAAGTGGTCCTGCTATTGTTCGGCTCTGGCAAAATGGTGATAACAGGCGGCAAGAAACCAGAGGATGCAGAAGTGGCAGTCGAGAAAATAGTTATAGAACTTGATGGATTAGGTCTGCTTTAATAATCTCTACTTTAGCAACTGTGTCATGGGGTATCGGGCGATCCTGGCGATTTTTGCCCTTGTTTCATTTTGTTCTTATCACTCTCACCATGACACAACAGACAGCCGGCGCGCCCCGAACTGCGGGCGTCAGCGCAGCACGTGTGTTGCGCCTCGCAGGGGCGGCGCGCCGTCTGTTGACGGCGGAAGTAGCTAGGTCGAATTTAAGAAAGATCGGGTCTCACTGCCATGTTTCCATGAGCTTCACAGACAGGCAAAAGGTTTCTGCCGCTTCTTATTGAGCCTGCAAAGAAAATTTTCATCCGAATTCCTTAAATAATGCCTGATTATATACATATTATAGGAGGTGAGTTATGCTGTGTATACTATGGTTTAAGTGGCAGCCTGAGAACACTTCACGGGTTCTTGAACTCTGGAGAGAATTCAAATATCCCGAAGAAGTAAAGCTGATAGGCAGGTATCTCCTCATCGGAAGGCACATCTCTGTGGCTATATTCGATGCCCCCAACGAGGAAGCTATCCTGAAAATAACCTACCCGTTCAGTGAGATAGGAGTGCCCCATATAGCGCCCGCGCTGCCGCTTGAAGAAGCGCTGGAAATGATGCAAAAGATGTAGCAATGGGCAGGCTGATTGAAGAAGTTTCACTGAGAAATAAACTCCATGTCTTTGAAGACAGAACCGAAGCAGGCAGCCACATTGCTGGAAAACTGGTACAGTACAGGGATTCTGGCGGCATAGTCCTTGGAATCCCTTCCGGAGGTGTGCCCGTGGCTCGTGAGATAGCGGTTGCGCTTCATCTTCCCATGGATTTAATGATTGTGAGAAAACTCCAGATACCTTACAATCCCGAGGCAGGCTTTGGCGCAATGGGGCTGGGTGGGGAAATTATCTTAAATGAAGGATTGCTCACCCAGCTTGGTCTTACCGAAGATGAGATAAGGGAGCAGGCTGAAAAGACGAAAGAGGTAATCAAAAGGCGGGATCAGGTCTTCAGGGGAGGAAGACCCTTTCCAGTCTTGAAAGACAGGATTGTGATTCTTGTAGACGACGGGCTTGCATCGGGCTATACGATGCTTGCTGCTGTCAGTTTTGTAAAAAGAAACAAGCCAAGGAAAATTATTGTTGCTGTTCCAACAGCCTCAAAAAGAACTGTGGAGCTTGTTCTTCTTGAAGTGGATGAACTTTTATGCTTGAATGTGAGGCACGGGATTTCTTTTGCAGTGGCAGATGCGTACAGGAACTGGTACGACCTTTCGGACGTGGAGGTTCTTTCTATCATCGGGAAGATTTGTTAATCCCCGGGTCAAAGTACCCATGGTGACTGCTATCAACACGATGGAGGATTGCCGGGTTCTTCGGGCTGTGTTAATTTTCTTGCCACTGGATTACCAATCATTCTGTATGTCCATCTTTCTCATTCATGGAACGGCGCGCCGTCTGTTGACGGCGTTCATTCATCTGAGTGATTTGTGCATGTGGGGTGGGGGACGATCGCATGCTTGCGAACTTTCGGCTATCCACAGAACCCACACTATTCCTGCTCTGGTTTATCGCCGCAGACGCTTTGAAGATGTGCCTCCCTGTTCATGTCCAGACGATGCGATCAACAAGCAGCAAGTGAATTTTAAATAAAATTGGTTTTGGTGAGTTATAAAACTCAAAAGCGCAAGCATTCGCAGGGGTCGAGTCCTGCGAGTGCCGAAAGTGCGCTACAACTTTGAAGGAGTTGTAAGAATGTCTATAGAACCAAAACCAAAAATAACTTTCGCTCAGACAGAGCGGGAAAAGATTAGAGAACATTTCGCCAGGCGTGCTGGTGAAGCGCCAGTACCCGACCCATTCGATGCAACGTCGCTGAAGGTCTGGGATGAATATGTGCAGGAGATGCATGAACTGGAGCGCCAGCTGACGGAAGCAGGTGATCAGCTATGAGCTATCCGAAATATGGCTGGATAGGGAACAAGATATCAGAGTCGGATATGGCTTCCCTGTATAGAATGAAAACGAAGACCAGGCGGCCGATAACTGCGATGGTGGCTGAAGCTGTGAGCCAATATCTTGAGTCAAAGGGGGTGAAGCCATGAGTCTTCCTGTTTTTGATCCAGAGGGCGCGTGATTTTAAATAAAATTGTGAGGGGCGAATTATCGATAGTTCGATAGTTCGTGATTTAATATGAGTTTAAAAGAAACGTACTTCGGAAATTTAGGGAATGTAAAGAAGATGGATCCTGGCGCTGTGATCATCGATATTACTCGCAGGGCAGAGATGCTGCGGATCGGGGAGCTTGCAGGGACCAAAGATGTATATCTCGTATGCTTTGAGCGCGTGGGTAATTGCCACCGCTTCTTGCTCGTGGATATGATCAAACGCGAGATGATCATGGAAGAGGCAAGACGTATGAAAGAAAGGGCGGTGTGATCATGACCCACAGGTGCAAGTCAGGTAACCATACCTGGCTTTTCAAGGATGACGCAGACAAGTGCTGCAACGGGTTCAGGCGCGTGCTGGTCATCGACGACCCACGCGCGTGTGACCGCATAGTCTCTGGGCGTCTACCTGGCGGGATCTCCTATGGTTATGCTTGGGTGCAGG
>JAHIHJ010000023.1 GCA_018899795.1 Methanobacteriota archaeon | reverse complement strand
ATTTCTTAATAATGAGTTTTATCTCTTCTGTGGTTGGCATCTTGAGCCTTAATGATCAGCACGTAATATTAAACTTCTCTAATCTAGTCCTGAACTCTTTCCTGTGCCGCTTTTCTTCATCCAGTATGTGCTTCAGCACACCGGTTATCTCGGCATCATCAATTAACTCGATCTGCCTTTTATACATCTCTATAGCCTCTGTTTCATGGGCTAGCTGATGTTCAAGCTGGCTTTTCAGTTCATCCCCCCCGAAATCGAGTTCCTTATGCTCCATGCTTGGCTTCCCGCCCCGCTTAACAATGAGGTCAGCAAGCCAGTTCATGTGTCTCATCTCATCTACAGCTATTGCTTCCGTCACCCTGCTAGGGTCGCATTGGGGTATAATGAAGGCGTTACGTACGTATATCATGGTGGCTTCGATCTCATGGACAAAAGCTTCATTCAATAAACGGATCATTTCTTTGTTATCCAAATATTAGTCCTCCATATCATAATTATTACAATTATTATTTAAACATTTCGATAAATTTAAGTAGATAAAGCTTCAAGGCTGGGACGGTGACGTATGACCAGCTTGAAAAATGATTGGATAGATACTGCAGGAAAGCATGAGGTCAACGCCAGTCACAACAGCAGGTCAAGATACATAGAATTCATACTTTTATTTGGAGCGATATTCACAATACTGCAGATATCAGATCTTTTTTTGACGCATCATGGTCTTAAAAATCCAGAAATAATGGAACTCAATCCACTTTACGGTCAGGACTGGTTCGTTCCTGTCAAACTGACAATGGTTTTACTCATCATGTACACGATGTCACATATACCTGAAAATAACCACAATCTTGCAAAAAATACAATGACAGGGATGATATTTATGTACGTGTTCATCAACCTGAACAACCTGTACTTCCTGCTGGCTTCGTAAACGCCTGATAATGGTTTAAACTATAGGGGTACCTTCTTTTTTTGTCAATTTCTTGAATCCTGCCATTAACTTCCTTGTTATCTGACCTGGTTTTCCGTCCCCGATAATGCGCCCGTCAACTTTCGTCATAGGGGCTATCTCTGCCGCTGTGCCTGTAACAAAAACCTCATCCGCAGTATAGATATCGAAAAGACCCATATTGGTCTCTGATACCGGTATCCCATATTTTATAGCGAGTTCGATAGCAGCGGCGCGCGTGATCCCGCGAAGGTTGTTAAGGGTCGGAGGCGTCAGGATCTTGCCATTCTTTACGACAAAGATATTGTCGCCTGAACCTTCAGAGACGTTTCCGTGAACATCGATCATTATCGCTTCATCGCCTCCTTTCACGTTCGCTTCGATCTTTGCAAGTATGTTGTTCAGGTAATTCAGCGATTTAATGTTTGGCGGCAAAGCCTCTGGCGCATTTCTTCTGATACCCACTGTAACACCTGTCAGACCTTTTTCATACAGGTCGCCATACATTGCGCCCCATTCCTGCGTGATAATGAACACGTTGGGTACCGGGCATTTCCTGGGGTCAAGACCCAGGTCGCCGTCGCCCCTTGAAACGATCGGGCGAATATATGCGTCCTTCAGACCGTTCCTCTTCAGGGTCTCTATTATGGCTTTTGTCATCTCTTCTTTTGATAGCGGGATCTTAAGGTCTATCGCTTTTGCAGAGTCGTACAACCTGTCAAGGTGTCCATCAAGCCTGAAAACCCTGCCGTTATATGCTCTTATCCCTTCAAAAACGCCATCGCCGTATAAGAAGCCGTGGTCGTAAACTGAGGTTCTTGCCTCTTGTTTTGGCACAAATTTCCCATTGAAATATATTAGCTGCTCCATGTAAATCCCAGTTCCTAAAGGAAAACAATGGATATATGTGTTTTGATTGCCGGGGTATAGGCATCATGTCTCACTGAAATATGGGTCGTAATGTTAAAAAAGTAATAATATATAATGCACATCATTAACATAAACATCATTATAATAACATTACGTTTCAATTTGCGTAGAACCATTTATTAATTGTCACCTTTTCATAGATGGTTTATATTAAAACGTAAGATTTATATTCCATGAATACATTTAATCGCAGGGTGAAATGCTATGAAAAGTCTTTCAGTAAATGTCCTTGACAAATCGGACGAAGAATTCGCTGATACACTCATCGATCTAGGATTAAAGAGAAATGTGGCAAAAGTGCTTACATATTTGAAAAACGTTGAAGAAGTTACTTCCAGGGACCTTGAGATGGGTTCCGACCTGCGCCAGCCTGAAGTGAGCATCGCAATGCGCGAACTTGAGGAACTTGGCTGGATAGCGGAGAGGGAAGAGAAGAAACCGGGAAAAGGCAGACCATATAAGATATATCAGCTCAAGACGAACATTGACGCGATAATCGAATATCTGGAGAACCTGAAGAAAAAGGAGTCACAGGCAATGATGGCAAGTATCAAACGCCTGAAAGAATTGAGCAAATGATCTCTTGAAAATGGAGGAGTGGGGACTGAAGAAATATCAGAAGATGAAAGGGGTAGAAGTGAAACTGTCATAAGATCGTGGCTTATAACAGGTCTCTACCTTCTATAAACGGCATCTGATACCGGATCCCATATTTCCTTGCATCCTCTTTTGAAAGTGCTTTTCCAGTGCAGCAGTCCAGCATCTCGCATACGACCATTGAAGGAGTAATACCTGCCATCAATGCAAGCTGTATCGAAAGCTCTGTCTGCCCGCGCCTTTCATCAAGAAGACCTGACGCTGCGCGAAGCAGGGCAACATGACCCGGAGACCTGAATTCCCTACCGAAATCCAGCTTTTCCCCGTTCATGACTTTCTCCACCATCTCTCCGACCTTTTTGATAGTAAAAGCCCTGTCGTTATCGGTAATGCCGGTAAAAGTATCCCTGTGGTTTACCCACAACGAGAACGATGAGCGTGAGTCGTAAGGAATATCACCTTTCTTTTCAACCATTGAGCGCAGAGAACTATGACCGTTTTGTGAAACGCTTTTTAAAAGCTCTGACATGAAAGGCAGTCCCAGTTTGTCTGCCGCATCCCCATGAACTGCAACGCATATGAGCCCCCCGCCATCGCATCGCATGCGCGCAACGTCAGCCGGGGTAGTAGTGAGCGCAGGTATGACAATGTCTGTCTCCCCTTCGCGGTCATCTGCATCGTACAGGAGTATCATTTTACCATTTCTCAGAGCTTCTTTAGCTTTTTCAAGACTCATTTTATTACCTCCACTTCAACATTGCTGCCGTCCCTGATCTCGAGATATTCTCTCAGGTTCACAGGTGCGATTATTTCAATTATATCTTCAGGATAGTGAGTGCGCTCAGGAACTATTACAGCTCCTCTTACATCCCCTATCATGACATTAAAGCAGGAGCCTCTGCCAAAAGTCCTGTTCTGTGTCGTGAACCCTGAGATGCCAATATCTACGCTTATTCCTTTTCTGATATCGATACTGACAGGGTCAAGTTTGATATTCAGCGTACCTGGAAAGGGTGTAAATCCGAGCTTTTCGATGAATTGCCTTCTGTATCCTTCAAGTGATATGTAATATTGCCCTTCTCCCAGTCCTGTAATTACTTTTCCTGTCAGGAATTTTTTTTGTCCATTATCAGAAAATATCGCCCGATAATCATTATGCTCTTTATGCAGCGCTGCAAGCCCGTTCTTTGTAATACTTATAAGCTGCCCGCTGTGCAGTATCTGCCGCTTGATGAGCATTTCATCTTCAAGGCATTTAAGCTTCCTTGCCGCAGTCTGGGGACTTGTATCGATATGAGATGCGAATTCCACTGAAGAGATTTCCAGGGGCTTATTATGCGCCCCCAGCAGTGCAAGTTTTTTAAGAGATATTATATCCATAAGACCAGTCATTTTTGAGTTGCATCTCAAATATGGGGTTTTCCTGTATAAAGCTTTTCATCGGGCAGCGGGATACGACCCGAGTATCTTGAGCATTCCGACTTTGCTTTTTATCTTTTCAAGTGTCCCCATAATTATCCTGTCCTCGATGTGCCCCTTAAGATCAATATGGAATAAGTAATCCCCAAGAAGCTTTTTTGTGGGGCGGGATTCTATCTTGGTAAGATCGATATTTTGTTTCGCGAACTCATCAAGGATCTCAAATAGCGCCCCGGGTCTATTCTTTTGAAGATATAAGATGATAGAGGTCTTATCATTTCCCGTGGCAGGTGGCGACTCTTTCCCTATCACGATAAAGCGGGTATAATTCTCGTTAATGTCCTGTATGTTCTCTTCGAGGATCTTCAATCCATACCTCTGTGCCGATTCCCCGGACGCTATGGCTGCCATATCCTTTGAGCCTGAAACAAGTTTCGCTGCGAGGGAGGTACTCAGAACCGGACGGATTTCCGCGTTCTTGAAATTATTCTTTATGAACTTCCTGCACTGGGACAGAGCCTGGGGGTGGGACATTATTACCTTTATATCAGAAATCCTGCCATTTGATAGCAGGCAGTGTTTTATCTGCACGATCACCTCGCCAACTATCATTAACTGGTGTTCCATCAGAAGATCAAGCGTAAGCGGTATAGACCCTTCGAGCGAATTCTCTATGGGTACGATACTATAATCCACTTCATTGTTCAAAAGCGCCTCAACTGTATCCTGGATATCGTTGTAATATTGCGGCTTTCCTGCTTTATTCCAATGTTTGGCAGCTTTTTCCGAGTATGAACCCTCAGGTCCTAAAGTCCCGATAATCATCCATGCTATATATTGAAAGGAATAAGAAATACTTTGTTGCGGGAATTATGACTGTGGAATCCAGGAATTATGATGAAAACGTATTTAAATGATGATAATTATTATCATATAGATTATGTTATTTTCAGGGGATTGAATGGCAAAGACCAACCATGTTGCAATGATACTGACTATCGGTATCTCTGTGTTCCTGATAGGTTACGCCCTTGAATCATTCAGGGTTGGAAAGTCTCTGCTGCGTGATTATTTCCAGATATCGACCGAGCTTTTGCCCCTTGTCCTTACTTTTTCGATATTTGCGATCACATGGCTTGTGTTTAAAAGAAGATCAAACAACCAGTCCCCATTCCTTCCTGACGTGTTCGCAAAGGATGCTGAAAACGGGGGATTCAAAAGACACGCAGACAACCAGACCCTATTTCTCGGGCTTGCTTTTTTCATCATCGGGCTCATTGACCTATACCACATCCTTTCTTATCCATTCATGCCTGATTTCATATCGCCCAACTCGCTTCAGAAGTCCCAGCTCTTCTGGAGTGTGGCGCGAATTGTCTCAGCAGTTCTATTTCTTGCAAGCGCGTATGTCAGTAACGAGACATTTCTGGTGCTCCAAAAGAAACCAGTACTGGTCGCATCGGTCGCTGTCGTCTTTTTTTCGTCCATATCCCTTTTCGTAGGGATATTTCCAGAATTATTCCCCATGCTCACTTCCCCTGATGGAAGTCCGACAAAGGAAAAGATGATCCTGCTTATTACAACTTCAATAATACTCCTTTATACAGGCTATCTTTATGCATTAAAGATACATGAAACCGGAAATAAGATATTGATTTGCCTTTTATACGGTTTTGTCCTGACAGCGTTCAGTGATCTGATATATCTGTTCCTTGAATATCCGGGACATCTGATGAAAGCCGCAGGGTTATACTTTTTTTACATGGGCATGTTCAAGACTTCAATTGATATGCCGTTTGAAACGATGGTCGAAGCCGGGGAGAAACGCGTCCATGAGGCGCAAGAGAAGTACCGCAACCTGTTCGACAGCGCCAACGACGCCATAATAATAACGGACCCGGATAACAATGTAACATCATGGAATAAGAGTGCAGAGAGGATATTCGGATGGACTGAAAAGGAAATCCTTGGGGAGAAATTCCTGCCTCTTGGCCTTGATTCGAAACTGCAATCGGATAATGAACAGATTATACGTAATGCAATATCCGGCGGTGTTGTTTCCGGGATCGAGACAGTGCTTTTGCGCAAGGACGCATCAAGTATTAATGTTAGTATGACCGTTTCTCCTCTGCGGGATGAAAAACAGAATGTGGTAGGTCTTTCCGGAATTTTCAGGGACATTACTGAGCGCAAACGGGCGCAGGAGCAGATAGAGAACTCCCTGAAAGAGAAGGAGGTACTGCTGCGTGAGATCCATCACAGGGTGAAGAACAACATGCAGATAATCTCAAGCCTTCTACGACTTCAGGCAGGATATATTACAGAGAAAAAATATAAAGATATGTACATGGAGAGCCAGAACAGGATCGTTACCATGTCCCTTATTCATGAGAAATTATGCCAATCCAGGGATTTAACGAAAATCGAAGTGGGTGGATATATAAAGGAACTGGTTAACGGGTTATTTATT
>JAHIHJ010000197.1 GCA_018899795.1 Methanobacteriota archaeon | reverse complement strand
CTTCCTGCCATATATATCCTTTTTTCAGGGATATGCCCCATCCCAGTTCCTGCGGCTTCGAAATAAAGCCTTCAGGGATCGAATCGTTCACCCATATATAGGGGAAATCGAATGTTCCGGTATTTTTTACGGATATTGATACAGGAATGAACTCTGAGAACGGATTTACATGTGCCTCTGCAGGCGCCGTCTTAACAATAGTGAAATTATTCGAAATATCGAATTCAAAATCATTCCTATCATTCCTGTTTATCCGTACCAGTATTTTAAGCTCAGCGTACGGTGAAGGTATATATTTGCCAGTCACGACTTGCAGCGCAATTATCCTCAATGAACCCTGTGCGTCTTCATATACTGTCTCATTGTAAAATTTAGAGCCATCTATAGTCTTATTACTCTCTGTTAATACAGCACCAAAAAGGGGATAGCCGTTCTTAAAGACTTCCAACATTACATAATCATCGCACCCCCATGCTTTTCTTTTAAATGCGTTCGATTCAAGATCGCACTTTGTTTTGTCTTCAGGTTCTTCCACCGTGCCGGGACTGAAATCTACTACGGTTATAGTATAACCTGAAACATTGACGCTTTCGCCCCAATTAATTTTCATAGACGTGCTGTATTCTCCCGACTCAACAGCTCCCGCATTTGTACTCTCTTCCACTGCCTGGGGTCCGAGTTCGCTTTGCATGTCCTCCAACTCGCCGGAAGTCGCAGGTGAAACCAGCATTATGAGAAATAACATTGCAGACATAACCAAACCTGCCAGCACCAAATATCCATTTTTTGTTATCATTGATCACGAATACCGCATATAGTAATATAAATATTGCTATTAGTATTACTTAATCTTAACAAGTATAACAAAAGGTTTATCTAATGCTATAGTTATTTTGAGTTATTCAAACCAAACTAAAAATGGTGATATATAATGGAAAAATTTGGAATACTGCTGCTCGGCATAGATCAGATGATAGGAGAGCTTGCATTTCAGAGAGCATTGGAATCACTTGAGGTCGTGAAATGAAGCATTTCAATACCCCATACCCTTTCTCTGCTATCGTCGGGCAGGAGAGGATGAAAAAAGCTTTGCTCCTGAATGCAATAAATCCCAGGATCGGCGGAGTGCTGATCAAGGGTGAGAAAGGTACAGCTAAATCCACCGCAGTAAGAGCGCTTGCAGATCTTCTGCCAGAGATAGAGGTTATCCAGGATTGCGTATTCGGGTGTAATCCTGATGAGCAAAACGAGATGTGTGAAGAATGCATGGGGAAATCTGAGCCAGCAATCGATGTTCGAAAGATGAAGGTCATCGATCTTCCAATTGGTTCAACCGAAGACAGGGTAGTAGGGACGCTGGATATCGAGCATGCCATTAAGAAAGGCGAAAAGAAATTCGAACCAGGAATATTGGCTCAGTCGCACCGGAATATTCTCTATGTGGATGAGGTCAACCTGCTTGATGATCATATCGTGGATGTTTTACTGGATGCCGCGGCAATGGGTGTGAATATTATCGAACGGGAGGGAGTTTCCTACTCCCATCCCTCCTCCTTTATATTAGTAGGAACTATGAATCCGGAAGAAGGGGAACTTCGTCCGCAGTTGCTTGACAGGTTCGGGCTTTGCGCCGAAATCGAGGGAATAAACGAAGCAGAGGCAAGAGTGGAGATCGTTAAAAGACGGATGAATTATGAAAAATATCCTGATGGTTTTATAAAAGAATGGGAAAATGAGGAAGAAGAGTTAAAAGAAAGGATAATCCGGGCAAAAGAACTTCTTCAAAGCGTAAAAATAGATGATGATAAGCTCAAGCTTATCGCCCAGATATGCATCGACATGTCTGTGGATGGACATCGTGCAGATATAGCCATGATGAAGACCGCAGCCACGATTGCAGCGTTCCATGAGAGGAATGAAGTAACAGAGGAAGATGTGAAGGAAGCGGCTGAACTTGTTTTACCTCACAGGATGCGCCGCAAGCCCTTCAGTGAACAAAAAATGGAAAAAGAAAAACTGGATCAGTCCATGCAAAAACATAAAGAACAGAAACAGAAGGAGCACAAGCATGAACAAACCCAGAATCAAAACCAGAAAACAGAGGAAGTCCCGGATTCTTCCTCTGATACATTTTTTGAAGCAGGAGAGCCATTCAAAGTCAACCAGAAAGTATTGAAAATCGATAAAAAAGATTCATTTACCAGGAAAGGTTCGGGACGAAGGAGTAAAACGATCACAGGAGAAGGAAGGCATGTTAAAAGTATTATCCCCCCTGGAAAAGTCAAGGATTTAGCATTTGGGGCAACCTTCAGGGCAGCCGCACCTTATCAGTTAAAGAGAAAAGGAGAACTTGCTATCAAGATCGAGAAAGGAGATTTTCGAGAGAAGGTCAGGGAAAGAAAGATCGGGAATACCCTGCTATTCGTGGTTGACGCAAGCGGAAGCATGGGAGCGCAGGCAAGAATGACCGCTGCCAAGGGTGCTGTTCTCTCGCTCCTGGTTGATGCTTACCAGAAAAGGGACAGGGTAGGGCTTGTGGCTTTCAAAGGAAATAAAGCTGAGGTCTTGCTTCCCCCCACCTCAAGCGTTGAGCTTGCCAGGAAATACCTGCAAAGCCTGCCCACGGGAGGGAAAACGCCGCTATCGCAGGGATTACTCAAGGGCTATGAGGTCCTGAACAGGGAGATAGAACTGAATAAGAATGTTATTCCTTTATTGATATTGATCTCAGACGGCAAAGCAAATGTGAGCATGGGCAGTGGAATGCCGCTGGACGAGGCTAAGCAGATAGCCTCACAGGTCAAAAAAACCGGGATAAAATCTCTGGTCATAGACGCGGAGCAGAGTTTCATTGGCCTGGGCTTAGCCCGGGAAATATCCGATGAGCTTGGAGCAAAGTACCTGAAACTTGAGGAGTTAAGAGCAGAGGAAATAGTGGGCGGCATCAGGGAAATAGGAATGTAATGTAACCTGAGATTCAGGGTTATATATGCTACAAAATCCTGAGTGGCGTTTTATAAAAATGGCCAGAAAGCGTCGCCTTCGAATAATTCCTCACGGATCTCGTCTTTCTCCTCTTTCGTATATTTGTCGTTATGACGTATCTCATTATATCTTAACATCTTTTCCATAAGTTCCTTTTTTAATTGAAGCATTTCGTTCTCAAGCGATTTGTATTCTGATACTACTTTCCGTTTTGCTAGAAACTTATAGAACTCTAATAGGGCATCATATACCCCATTAAATATTTCCTCATCAATATCTCCCGTTTTGAGTATGACTTTATGCATAATCGGTTTGAAATATTCTCTTATTCCGGCTATATCATCATTAAAAAAAAACTTGCTACCATACGATTCCCAGATAATATCAAATATATAATTAAGTGTGAACAATATATCATATTTCTCGGCCGGGGTATAATTGGGATTCCGTACAAGATCGAATTTGAACGCCTCGATTTTATCACGATTATAAATCCGGACTTGTTTTTCGTATTCTTCCATATTATCTTCGTCTTCTAATTCTTCAAGATATTCGTGATCTGTTTCTCTAAGAAGATACGCTTCCCAATTCTTCAATTGCTTGCTCTCAAGCATTAGTTTACATGCCTCATAGTTGTTAAGCGTAATCTTGTCTTTTTGATTTAACTCAAGTGATTTCTCCAGCATGGTTTTTGCAGCATCCAGATGACCACAGATCATCTCGATCCAGCCCATATTGCAGTAAAATCTATGGTTTGAGTCACATAACTCCAATGCCTTCCGTTGAGTCTCCAAAGCCTTCTCAAAGTTGCCTATGCAGGAATAACAATAGCTAATAGAATCATACACATTCGCTTTATCACTTTCGAGATCCATGAGTTGGCTATAATATTCAATTGCCATTTCAAATCGGAGATGTTTTTCCAAGAACTCACAGGTATCATAATGCGCATCTATTAAATTTTTCTTAGAAAAATGTGTTTTTAAGGACAGCAGTCCTTTGTCTATCGATTCTTTTCCAATCTCATCCTTACCCGTTTTTATATATCTATACCCTGATTCGATTAATGCAGGATAATACTCAGGACAAACCTTGAGAATCTCCTTTAAACAATCTATTCTCTTCTGTCCGACTAGAGGAGCACTTAGAAGAGGCATTATGTCCTGGGCTATCATTCCCGAATACTCCCAATCTGCAATGTTCCAGGCATCTGTATTCTCAATGCTTTTCTTTTTCCTCATTTGAATCACCTCTCGAATTTAATTGCCACAAACAATTTCGCCTAACGCCCCGAGCGTATCTGAAGCTCCTGAAAGGGAATTTGGGCGGAGTGCCGAAGGCACGAAGCCAGATACGCTCTGTTATACGCTGTTGGTCACATCTTATCATTTTATTCCTTCTTTCAGTTTATTTATAATTTCCTCTGCCACTCCCAGTATTTCTTCTATCTCTTCTTTTGAGTAAGAAGTAATTGGTCCCGGGGGATACCGCTCCTCATAATAGAATGCAGTTAATTCCCTGCCAAGATCAAGATATTTTTGAAATTCATCATCAAAACTCATAGCCTCGGTTATGAGCAATTCAATATCGTGGATCTTCTTTAATCCCCAGCCCTTATAGATAAGAAACCCTTTCAGGTATTTTTCAACCGCCTGATGAATATGAAAAAGTACCACATCGGAGTATTCTTCCTCAGCAAGAAGAATTTTAGCAACTTCTAAGTCATGTTTCCCTCTTTCAATCCATTCTTTAACTACTTGCTCTTTCATATAAAATTGTCCCCTTCTGGATTATTTCTTTTATAAAATCGTCACCGATTCTAAGGCGCTCCTCTAACTCCTCAGGACTATATACTAACGGTGATACAGGTATTT
>JAHIHJ010000196.1 GCA_018899795.1 Methanobacteriota archaeon | reverse complement strand
TTTTCCATACCCCTGTTCATATCTCTCTAAATCCAATAGTTCAGAAGATTCTTTTAAGGTTTTGAATAATATATCATAAGTCATGTTGTATTTTGAGAGCAATAAAGCTATTGAACCAGAAACCAAAGGCGCTGAAATCGAAGTTCCTGCAAGCTGGAGCTTTCCTATCTTCACGATCCCGGGAGCAACAAAGTCGGGTTTGTGAAGTTCCCTTGAACCCCGACTGCTAAAATCAGCAATATTATTTTCTTTATCAATTGAACCAATAGTTAATGCTTTTCTCGCATTTCCAGGACAGGTTATCGAGTTTTGCAGAGGGCCAGAATTTCCTGCTGCGACCACAACTGCAATTCCGCTCTCGATTATTTTATCGGTAAGCATGCACAATGGGCAGTCACCTTTGCATTTTCTCGGTATGCCCAGACTGAAATTTATTATGTTTGCTTTCAGGTTATAAGACCATTCAAGGGCAGCCATCATATCGATTTCATCCGCCTGATTGCTCATGTCAACAACTTTTGCATTCAGCAAATCGGATTCCAGCGCAATACTTTTTATTATTTTGGCGACAATGGTTCCATGTCCTACAGAATCGAACAAACCTTCCCCGGTAAAATCCTTTTCATTCTTAATGAAATAACCCAGAGACGGATCCGATGTGTTAATGCCGCTGTCAATAACCGAAATAGTTACTCCGAAACCAAGATAGTTCTGTCGCATCATTTCAAGTGCTCCGATACTGTTTATGGCATCTCTCAGAAGAATATCCGCTTTTTCTGAGATACTCACATTTTTTACAAAATCAAGTTTTTTGATCTCAGATATCTCATCGATAGCTTCTGTTTCTATGCCAACTGCATTTATAAGTGAAGAGACAAAAATTATTTTTACTTTAGAAGATAATTTAGTCAAGATATCTTCATCAGCCCTCTCCTTCAGCATCAGAATTGCACGCATCGACCATTAATATGACAATGACTTCTTATAAGTTTACCTCTTCCCTAAATCCGTGGTTCATCGTCTTTCAGGCAGTGCACCACGATCATTACCCCCAAAAAGTGGACTCAGGGCAGGGTAAATATAAGCGATACTTCGAGCAGTGAGCTTTGCTCAGAGATGTATTGCATTCCAAATCGGATTGATTACCCGACAGGCGGGGTTGCGATATATTTACTCCTGCCCTTTGCCCCTGTTTTGGTCTGTGTCAAGTGTAGTTGTATGGGTTCTCAGGTTCTGGTTATAGTTACCATAAGATTAGCCTCTTGTTCAGAACCGGTGCAGCTGCATCTGGCAACTTCATAGACAGGAGAAAACATATATGAGCAACGATGTGGCCGATATTCAAGCCACTTTAAAAAACATTGGTGTTACAGTAACACCGGAACAGATTGAGAACAAATTAAAAACTCTTGCCCGGTTCAATGTGACTGGCACAGAAGCTAAACGCAACGCCACCAAGAGCCTTGCGAGAGCTGCAGGCGTTGACCCATCCGCTCTTTATAAGGGCAGTTCAACGCCGATTCATGTTGCAGATGTGAAGGAAGACGGCAAATGGGTGACCCTGAAGGTAAAAGTGGTTCAGATATGGGACAACACATCTGATAAGATCACCCAGACAGGTCTCATAGGTGATGAAACAGGCATTATCAAGTTCACCATCTGGGGGAATCCGCAAACCTGCCCCCGATGGAAGAAGGGAGATCCTACGAGATCAAGAGCGCAGTGACCAACCTGTACAACGAAAAGTTCCAGATAAAACTGAACAAGAACACAACCATCGTCCAGATAAAAGAAGACATCAACGTCAGGCAGCAGGAAGAAGAGTTCATAGGTGCAGTCGTGGATATCCAGTCAGGTTCAGGCCTGATCAAGAGATGTCCTGAATGCAACAGACAGGTGAAAAGCGGCATGTGCGGCGAACACGAGAAAGTCGATGGGATATATGACATGAGAACCAAGGCAGTCCTTGACAACGGTAGTGAAATAAGGGAACTGCTTCTTGATGCAGAACAAACCTGTCAGGTAACTGGCATCGATCTGGCAAAAGCTAAGGAGATGGCAACGAACGCGCTTGACCCGAGCGTGGTCGTCACGGCAATAGAGGGTGCACTGATGGGAAAATACTACACAGCAAGAGGCAGCTCCACTGGAAGATAACTCATCGTCAAAAAGATGACTTTTTCAGTGACAGCAGTGAATGCAGACGAAATCATGGCGGCAGCGGAGGCGATCTAACATGGCAGAGGATAAACAATTCAAGAGAGAAATAGCGGTCAGGATTTCATCACGTTCTTCATTAGAATGTTGAATTACCTTTTTAAGAAATTCAATAAATAATTTTTGGAGAGGAAAATCCACAAGATATTTTGAAATCCATCCCTGACTTTTTGAAATACGAACAATTTCTACAGACCGTTTATGATTTTTCAAAAAGAGTATGATACCCAGAGGTGTATCATCGCCATCATGCATCCTATAAATATCAACCAGTTGAAGCTTAAGTTTCATTCTCTCTATATCATCAATATGTTTGTCTCCAAACTTGAGATCAATCGGCACAAGGCATCGCATATCACGGCTATAAATAATAAAATCAAAATTACAGATTTTACCATCAATGATGAACTGTTTCTGTTTTGATAGAAAAATAAAATTTGGTCCGATATTCTGGATGAATATTTCAAGTTCATTCAGAATAGAATTTTTCAAGTCATTTTCGCTCATCAGACGTCCACCCCTCGAAGCATTTTAGTGATCCGCTTTATTTTATTTGACAGCGTATGAAAATCCATAAACGCGAACACCCAAATCATAAATCTGCGTTCATCTGCGTTTATCTGCGGTTTATATTTTCTCAAAAACATAAAATTCAATGAAAATTCTGCACGCAGTGAGTTCAGATTTGAGTAAGTGGTATTTTTCATTGACAAACTCATTTCGCTCCCTCCAGTCTTGGAACCTCGCGGGCTGCGATCTGTTCCCGCGCCAGACGGATCGCTTCATGCAATTTAGCTTCAATCACACGGCGCGGTGGAAGTTCGGTAAGATACTCAGCCACCCGTATCCCGCTGGTCTCAAGCTGCAATAGCTCAACATGCTCCGCAGTCTTCTCGGCGCATAATATCAGCCCCAGCGGGCTTTCTTCACCCTCGCGCCTCTCATATTTATCAAGCCAGCGAAGGTAAAGCTCCATCTGTCCCTTATCCTGAGCCTGGAATTTACCAAGTTTCAGTTCGATCGCTACCAGACGACGCATACTGCGGTGATAGAACAGAAGGTCAAGATAATAGTCCTCCCTATCAATGGTAATCCTCTTCTGGCGCGCTGCAAATGTAAAATCCGTGCCAAGCTCAAGCAGAAACCGCTCAAGTTCATGAAGTATGGCAGCCTCCAAATCGCGCTCGCTGTAGGTATCGGAAAGACCGAGAAAATCAAGAAAATATGGGTCGCGAAACACAAGATCCGGAGTCATGCGGTCTTCTTCGCGCAATGTGGCAAGCTCCTGCTGGATGAGTTTCTCAGACTTTTTTGAGAGGGCTGTTCGCTCATAAAGCATACCCTGGATTTTAGCATGCAGAGTGCGGGTGTTCCAGCGTTCGATCCGGCACATTTCTGCATAGAAATCACGCTTAAGATTATCTTCAAGATAGATTATCTCTCGAAAATGAGTCCAACTCAATTGTCCACTCAGTGCGTGGACAATCTCTCTATCTGGAAAAACCTCAGCACAGCGGATCATATTGAATAGATTTGTGCGAGTAAAACCGCGCCCATACTCCAGGGTCAATTTTCCAGACAGTGTCTGGACAATCTGTTTCCCGTAATCAGCGCGTTCCATTCTGAGAATGTCTTTCCGTATGCGCTCTCCTATATGCCAGTAAAGTAATACCATCTCTGTGTCGGCTGCCACTGATAAACGCCTGCGCGCCGACTCTATCAGCAAACGGATATCGCCAAGGAGAGCCTGTGTTTCAGGTCTGCTGAACATGTCTTGTGGATTTGAGACAATTACAATATCATTCTTAGCAGATCGTTTCTTCATCCTGCCACCACCTGTAACATCTCCTCATGACTTTTCACAATCTGTTTCATGTGTTCAAGAATACAGTAATTTACTTTTTCGCCGAAATTATTCATTTGTACACCCTTTAATTATGCATTGATTAAAACGATATCCTGTTCTTAATTACCAAAATACGGTATTATTTCCTTACCCACGAGCTTTATCGCTTCTGTCCTGTCAGGACCAATAGGTGAGCCTACCACAATCTGCGTTACACCCACTTTTATCAATCCACTGATCTTCTCGATACAATCATCAGGTGTTCCGCAAATTGCGAACGCATCCATCATTTCAGGTGTGACTGCCTTGATGGCATCTGCTGCCACTCAAGAAAGGCAGTGTCCAGAGGTGTAATGGTTTTTGTGAGTGAGGTGAGTATGTCGTAATGAAGCAGCAGGCTTTTCTGGTATAAGTCCATGGCTTCTTTTGACTGCTCTTGGGTGCACTCAAAGCCTTTGATGACGTTCACATAGGGACGTGCGTGCTCAAGCAGGAAATCCTCGTATCTGTGGGTTTTTATTGCCTGTACTGCTGCATTCTGGGCGGCTGTGGCGTAGTTCACTACTTTTTCGATAAGATTCATTCTTTCCTCAATCTACTGTATGTATCCCATGTTTAATTCCTTAAAACCATATTACTCCGTTGTTCGTATATAAAAGCCGCGAAAAGTGCTTGATGCTATATTATTAGCCAAGTTCACAGAATTATGTTGCGATGCAAATAAGAAATCCAAGCAATATGAACTGACCGTCTGCCACAGCGTCGCATAAAAGATTTGTCCTTTTTACTTTGCCAAAAGAGAAAAGGTAAAAATTGGCATAAACCATGCCAGCAGCCAACAGATATGTAAATTTTGGGGATAGATAAGCTAAACACAGGAGCAAGTCTATGACTCCAAAAAGTATGTTTAAGCATGTAAGAAAATTTATAGTTCTTTGCACCCCAAAAACTACAGGTATTGTTTTTACTCCTGAAGCAGCATCTCCTTCGGTATCCCGCAAATCAAAGATAACAGAATTTATAAACACCAATGTGAAAAAGAAAATAATAACAATGAGAGTTGCAACAGCCACATTGGATGAATTGGAGTAAATCGGAAGCAGTGCAGGAGTTGATGCCCATGCGAATGCAACGACAAGATTTTTAACAAAGGGTATCTCTTTCAGCCGTCTGTATTTGAATTTCTTTGGGAGCCATGCGATGCTGTATAAAATGCCGCAGATGAGCGGAATCGCTGATATTAATGCTGTTTTTACTCCGTAGAATAGAGCCAGCGCAATTGCAAGAATATATGCAAGTACAGCAGAAGTGAAGAGAACTTTCCCATAACGGATGGTAAAGGAATGTCTGTCTGAGTGGTTTATGGCATCCTCTTTCTCATCGGTTTTACGGTTGATGTTGTACACTGAGAAAGTGGCAAGAAACATTATGGCAAGCAAAGATGGAGTGTATGGTATATGCTGCATGGTGCAGGAGATATAGACCATTGAGGCTCCAGCTATTGAAAGGTAGATGGAGCTGTAAATCAGGAAATAAAATGCATCTGCGATTTTGTGGATTACGCATGATTTGAATCCTTCCCACCAATCCATGCATTCCAAGAATCACGAAGGGATTAACATTAATTGCGATGACGAATATTCATCAGAGC
>JAHIHJ010000195.1 GCA_018899795.1 Methanobacteriota archaeon | reverse complement strand
TTCGGGCGCGCATCCATGAATGAAAAATGCATTGAATGCGGCATCTGTGCGGACTACTGTCCCGTCTGTGCGATTTCGGAGGTGGAATGAAAGCAATTATCATCGGAGCTGGTCTGGGGGGATTGCTCGCAGGAGCGAAACTTTGCAGGGAAGGATACGAAGTCGAAGTCTTCGAGCGTCTCCCCTTCATCGGCGGCAGGTTCGCAAACCTTGAATACAGGGGTTTCAAACTCAGCACGGGCGCGCTTCACATGATCCCCCACGGCTCGCGGGGACCACTTGCGCAAATGCTTCGTGAGGTGGGAGCAGAGGTCAATATTATCGATTCAAACCCTATGGCAGTCATCAGGAAGGATAACGGGAATGATATAGAATTCCATGATTTCAGGAAGGAGCTTTCTATCACAAAAAGGGTCAAGCTCGGGATTATACTTGCGTACTCGTTGAAATTCAAACCAAAAAGCGATATCTCGTTCAGGGACTGGGTGCTGAAATACTTTGACGACGAATTCCTTCTCAGGCTTGCGGATTCCTTCTGCGGCTGGGCACTGAGCCTTAAGGCAAAGGACGTGCCTGCGCGGGAGATGCTTGATATTATAGAGAATATGTACAGGTACAAGGGTTCCGGAGTACCTCAGGGAGGCTGCGGCGCGGTTACCGGGGCGCTTGCAGATGTAATAAGAGCAGGAGGCGGAAACATACATACCGGGTCATGTGTCGAGAAAATAATCATAGACGGCGGCAGGGCAAAAGGAGTCATCGTGAACGGGAAAACCGTTGATTCAGACCTTGTTATCAGCGACATCGGACATCAGGGGACAGCCATGATGTACGAATGCATGGATAAGGGATATCTGGAAAAAATAAACACGGTCATACCATCAAAAGGTATCAAGATATGCCTTTGCGCCAATGAACCGCTGATAGGTCACAGCGGGGTTTTTTTCACACCATATGCTGAGAGGATAAACGGCATCAACGAAGTGACCCAGGCTGACCCATCACTTGCGCCGCCTGGAAAGCATCTTGTGATGTCGCACCAGGCAGTACTTTCTGACAATCTGGAGGGGGAGATAAAACTCGGACTCTCCGACCTTAAACGTCTTTTCCCTGATAAGAAATATGAGGTGCTTTTGGTTCAATCATATTCAGGAGGCTGGCCTGTGAACAGGGCTTCGTCTGGAAGCGATACCGGGAACACGACACCTGTTGACGATCTTCACGTTGTGGGGGACGGCGCCAAGGGTAAGGGCGGGATTGAAGTAGAGGGGGTGGCGCTTGGGGTCAGGAACTTGATGAAGGAACTCGGGGTAAGCAGTTTATGAAAAAAAATGCAAAGTTATAAGTAATGATTAAACATCGTTAATAACTCCACAAACATGACCGATTACTCAAGAAACACCCTGATGCAATTCATAAATCCAAAACCGCAGGATATCGAGATATGCGATGTCACACTGCGGGACGGTGAGCAGACGCCTGGTGTGGTATTTTCAAGGGAAGAAAAGATTGCCATCGCGGAAAAACTCGATAGCATCGGCATTGATGTAATTGAAGCAGGCTTCCCGGTAGTCTCTTACGGTGAGGAAGCCATAGTCAGGGAGATCGCGCACCTCGGGCTTGATGCCAGGGTATGCTGCCTTGCCCGTGCAGTTGCTAAGGACGTGGACGTGGCGCTGCGATGCGATGTGGATTTCGTGAGCATCTTTATCGCAACCTCTGATCTTCACCTTAAATACAAATACCATAAGACCTTCGAGGAGGCAGAATCGTGCGCCCTTGACGTGCTTGACTACGCAAAAGACCACGGTCTGACCGTACGATTTGCCGCTGAAGATGCCACGCGCACTGACATCAATGTACTGAAATCCATCTTCAAGGCAGCAGAAGAGCACGGCGCTGACTATGTCAGCATTGCTGACACTGTCGGGATACTGAACCCCAGCACAGCGTTGTATCTGGTAAAAGAGATCAAGAAAGCTGTAAAAACGAAAGTATGCATCCACTGCCACAACGACCTTGGTCTGGCTGTCGCCAACACGCTGAGCGGGGCTGAAGCCGGGGCATTCCAGCTTCATACTACGGTCAACGGCATCGGCGAGAGATGCGGTAACGCCTCGCTTGAGGAACTGCTCGTGAACCTCCGGGTGCAGTACGGCATCGAGAGATACGATGTCAGCCAGCTTACGGAACTGTCTAAACTCGTGGAAAAATACTCCGAGATCCCTATCCCCAGGATAAAGCCCATCGTGGGAGCGAACGCCTTCGCCCACGAATCCGGGATACATGTTGCAGCAGTCCTTGAGAACCCCATGACTTACGAAGTATTTCTTCCTGAGATGGTAGGCGGGAAGCGGGAGATCATCATTGGCAAGCATACGGGCAGTAAGGCTCTCAAAGGTGTAGTCGAGAAGATGGGGTACAGTCTCACACACGACCAGATGAGCATGCTCCTTGAAAAAGTGAAGAAATGCAGCGAAGCCAAGAAAAAAGTTACGTGCGGCAGGCTGACTGAGTTCATAAAGGAACTGGAATCAGGACATGAATAAACTGGAAAAAACAGATTCGCTCATAAAAACGTTTAAGTATCTTTAATGCAAGTTAGGTCAGAATTACAATTGAATATATGATTATTAACTCAGGAGCATATGAATGGCAGATTTTAGAATAGTAGTTTCAGATAGTAAGACCGCACAGGCATACCAGGTGACAGTTACAGGCGCAGCAGCCAGCAAGATCATAGGAAAGAACATCGGAGATACCATCAGCGGGGATATCGCAGGATTGTCAGGATATACACTCAAGCTGACAGGCGGTACTGATAAAGACGGCTTCCCTATGAGACCTGATCTACCCGGTCCTGCAAGAAGAAAGATCCTTGTGTCAGGAGGCGTGGGCTTTCATCCAAAGGCAGACGGCGTAAGGATGAGAAAATCCATGCGCGGAAAAGAGATATCATCAGAGGTCACACAGATAAACGCTGTGGTCGTGGAATACGGACAGAAATCTCTTGCCGAGATATTCCCTAAGAAAGAGTTAAAGGAAGGGGAAGTCGCAGAAGAGAAGAAAACCAAAGACAGAAAGCGGTAATAACTTAGTATTCCGCTTTTTTTTTAGCTTTTTTTATTTTAGTTTTGATAAGAATTCATCTCTTTCGAGCTTTGCCTGTTTCATTATAGAGATTAAAGTCCCTTTAGCCAATTCTTGATGATTTGGAACCGTTACGAGCAGTCTTCGCTCTTCATTCCATAAATGAATGTGGCTTCCAGTTTGACGGTATAGCTGAAACCCAAACTTATTCAGCGTCTTTATTACTTCTTTAGCTGATAGAACAGGAAGTCGGGGCATATTTTTCTACTTCGATATCTAAAAATGAGAGTTTTTGACCCTTGGGCGTAAGTTCCATTAATATCTGATAATGCTCTTCAAGACCCTTCTTCAAGTTAGCTATTGCTTCATTTTCTGTAAGTCCCTGATCTGCCACATTCGTTATGAGATCTACTGCAACGAAATATTTCCCCTCCCTCGCGATAATAAGTTTTAATACCCGTAAACCCCTTTTAGCCCCCTGATGCAGAAGCGCGAAAACATACTTATCGAAGCTCTCCCATACATCCGCGAGTTCCACAACTCTATAATGGTGATCAAGATGGGAGGGCATGCCATTGTCGACCCTTCCATAATGGACCAGATAGTACAGGACATAGTATTACTCAGGTTCGTGGGAATACGCCCCATAATCGTGCACGGCGGCGGCCCTGAGATCACGGAAAAAATGGCTCGCATGGGAAAAAAGCCTGAGTTCGTATCAGGATTGCGGATAACAGATGACGAAACGCTTGAGATAGCAAGGATGGTGCTGGTTGGTAATGTAAACAGCAAGATAGTATCATTGATAAGCAAGCACGGTGGCAAAGGCGTTGGCATCTCAGGAAGCGACGGCAGGATCATCGTGGCGCGTAAAATGGCTCCACAGCGCATGACAGTTGAAGGCGTCGAGAAAGAAGTAGACCTTGGCTGGGTCGGAGAAACCGAAGTGATCAATCCGGAACTGCTGTTCATTCTTGCTGACAAGGACTACATACCAGTCATATCTCCAATAGCGACCGATGACAAAGGGAACGACCTGAACGTGAACGCGGACACAGTTGCAGGAGATATCGCAGCATCCCTGAAAGCCATGAAACTCATTTCCCTGACCGATGTTCCTGGAGTGCTTCGCGACCCGAAGGACGCAGGAACGCGCATTTCAAGGATAGCTTTTGAAGATATTGAAACGCTTATAGCAGACAACATCATTACAGGTGGGATGATACCCAAGGTAAGATCAAGTGCCGCGGCTATTGCCGGAGGCGTCGCGCAGGTGCACATAATCGATGGCAGCATGCCGCATTCCCTGCTGCTTGAGCTGTTCACGCACGAGGGTATAGGGACAATGATATACAGGAAATAGTGAAGCTCATGAAAGAAAAAATAGAAAAGGTAGAAAAGAAAGAAGCAGAACCTGTAGTTAAGGTGCTCACGCCCGCTGACCGAAAGCGGCAGCTCATAGAGGGTATAAAGAAGACTGCGTTTCCCGCGTTCATTGGCGCGTTCTTTGCATTAGTGCTTTTCATGAAATTCTATGATGCAAAAGAAGTACACTGGGTTTCAGTCCTTTTACTTGTGGTGCTGGTATCGTATTATATCCAGAAACTGGCGTATCCGATGCTTGGCGTCAGAGTCGATGAATTCGAGACCAAGGACTGGTTATATGTTGAGTTAATGACCATCATATTCCTGCTTGTTTCCTGGACCCTTTTGCTAAATTCCGGAACGCTTGACGTGACAGCAGATCCGATGTCAATAACAATGAACGCTCCTGAAAATCTGATCGCAAGCGTCACCAGCAATAGCTTGAAAATAGAGGGCGCAACGGTCAACCTGAACGGTCCCGGGGTAAACATGAGCAATATCACCGGAGTTGACGGAATGGCATTTTTCAATAAAGTCATTGCTACAGGGTCAGAGAACCTGACCATGACTGCAACAAAGACCGGATACATCCACAGCAGCGTGAATATTATAGTCAATACATCAAATTGATGATGGGTTCATTATGAGACTTGCAGTTTTAGACCGCGACAGATGCCAGCCCAGGTTATGCGACTTCCAGTGTATCAAGTTCTGCCCAAGAGTGCGAACCGGAGATGAGACCATTGTGGTGGGAGAGGACGGAAAACCCGTTATCTCTGAAGAATTGTGTGCCGGATGCGGAATATGCGTGAAACGCTGCCCTTTTGATTCAATAATAATTATCGGGCTCCCGGAAGAGCTTGAAGAGCCCACACATCGCTACGGGAAGAACGGGTTCGCCCTGTACGGGCTGCCAGTACCGGTCTCTGGCAAAGTTACAGGCATCCTCGGACCGAACGGGATAGGCAAAAGCACGGCGATAAACATACTTTCCGGAACTCTAAAACCAAATCTGGGAAAAGGCAGGATCGGCTGGGAGGAGATCCTTGAATACTATGCAGGCTCGACCCTTCAGGAATACCTGGAAGGGGTATCGCAAAAAAAGATCAAGACATCACAGAAGCCGCAGTATGTTGATATGATACCCAAGAAATTCAAAGGTAAGGTCAGGGAACTCCTTTCAAAGACCGATGAACGGGGCGTGCTCAACGATCTGATCAAAAAACTTGATATAGGTGGTATAATAGACCGCAGCATCGAAGAACTGAGCGGCGGTGAACTGCAGCGGGTGGCGCTTGCAGCCTGTATATCGCGTGAAGCGGATTTCTATTTCATAGACGAGATAAGCCCTTATCTTGACATTTACCAGCGTATCAGATCAGCACAGATAATCAGGGAACTTGCAGAAACAAAAGCGGTCATGGTCGTGGAACACGACCTTGCAATACTTGACCTGCTAGCTGACATGGTACACATAGCCTACGGCACACCTGGGGGGTTCGGCGTAATAACTCATCCAAAAGTGGTGCGTCTGGGGATAAACGAGTACCTCAGGGGTTTCCTGCGAGAGGAAAATGTCAGGATACGCACTGAAGCTATTGAATTCGAGGTACATGCCCCGCAGATAACAAAGGAAGTCTCACCGCTTTTGGAATTTGGCAACTTCTCGAAAAAGTATAATGAAGGGTTCGAACTTACCGCACAGGGGGGGAATATCAGGAAAGGTGAAGTCATCGGGATAGTTGGACCGAACGGGATAGGCAAATCCACATTCGTCAAGATACTGGCAGGAGAGATAAAACCTGACACGGGAAAGCTTGATATGACGATAAAAGTGTCATACAAGCCGCAGTATATAAAAGCTGAAGAAACCGTTAGCGTAGCCGAACTTCTGCGTTCCATCACAAAACAGTTCGATACGAGTTTTTACCAGGGAGAGATATTAAAACCCCTTCAACTCGAAAGGCTCCTTAAACAGCAGGTGAATGATCTCTCTGGCGGGGAACTCCAGCGCGTTGCGATAGCAGCGTGTCTTTCACGAAGCGCAGACATGTATATTCTGGATGAACCTTCTGCGCACCTTGATGTTGAGCAAAGGGTGCTTGCTACCAAGGTCATAAGGCGCTTTGCTGAGAACAATAAGGTCACAGCGATGGTGGTAGACCATGATATCTATATGATAGATATGTTAAGCGACAGGATCCTTGTTTTCGAGGGGCAGCCAATGGTAAAAGGCGACGTGCACGGACCTTTCAACATGCGGGATGGCATGAACCGGTTCCTGAAAAATGTCGGGATCTCATTCAGGCGTGACGAGGAAACAAAGCGCCCCAGGGTCAATAAACTGGATTCACGCCTTGACCGGGCGCAGAAAGCAGAAGGGGAATATTATTATAGTATAAAATAAAAACAAAAGCATGATTGCTGTCAGGATGGAGCTATTTGATTTTCAGCGGTCAATATACGTAAACTATATATTGTATTCTCATAATTATCATTATAAGTGATGACATGAGATGGTACACGATAGTTTCAATTATTATCATATTAGCTTCGTCAATGAACCTGGCATCTGCGGTGACTTTCAGCCCCAGCGACATAGAATGGGCAACTGCCGTGACAGGCACCCTGCATAAAGGTGGAACGCTGACCAATGGGGAATACATGGTCAAGGCGGTGCAGTTCCCTGCAGGCGTACCTGGAATAAAGACCTACCCCTCAGGAAGCATAGTACCTGAAGAAGACGTAGATCCGATGGTTTATCTTGAGATATATAAGAATGGCGTTATGATAAAGGAATTTGTCATGAACATCGCGAGTGAAGCTTATATCGATCCTGATTATGAAGCGAAAGTATCCACTACAGCATTTATTGCGAGAAATGATAGGGGATGGGTGCTTGAGTATTACAACCCATGGGCTACTGTAGCTATCCAGAAAAGGGCTCTTCCTAAACTTGAAGTAACTGTAACCACAGATAAGGCGACATACACATCCAACAATGCTGAGATAATCACGGCAACGGCAACGGTGAAAAACAGCGGTGACGCTTTTATCCAGAAAGTGGATCTTGACCTCAATCTCGGAGAATTGAAACTCAGGGGGGGAGAATTGAGCCAGCTTCACAAGTCATACGACAAAATATTAAAAGGTGAAAGCAGGAGTTTCGAGGTCATACTTGTTGTTCCTGACCTGATAGATGAAAAAACGTACATTATGAATGCGAGCACAAAAGGATATGATGTAAAAGACCTTGCTTACAGCGCTTCGGGTTCAGTATCCCTGAAGGTTTCACCCAAACAGAATTATTTTTCCATCAGCAAAGCGGTCAGAGACCGCATTTATCTGCAGGATTACGCATCTGTAAGGATCTCAGTGAGCAACGGCGGGATGTATGATATCCATAATATCCATATTACAGATAATATGAGTGACAAATTCGTTTTAAGCTCATCTCCAATACCATTTGCATGGGATATCCCGTTGCTGAAGCCAGGTGAGGAATGGGGTACGGGCTACTCTATCAAACCAACAGAAGCAAACATCGACGGATGGACGATACCCGCTGCTTCCGCAACATTCACAGTCAATAATAAACCATACAGTGCCTCATCTTCAACAATAAAAATTATCGTGAATGGACCCAGACTTATAGTTAACAAGACCGTGAGCAAATCGGTCGTGAACATAAGCGAGGATGTGACGGTGACGGTAAGTGTTAATAATATCGGGAATGTCGGTACCAAGACCGATGTGAAGGATACATTACCTGACGGGGTAAGCCTCGTTAGCGGTCAGTTGTCCCAGCTCAATTTTTCCGAGCCATCCAAGCAATGGGGATTCAGCTATATTATCAGAATGAATAAAGAAGGAGATTATGAGTTGCCTTCAGCCATAGCCAATTATACAAATGTGGAATACAGGGGCTTTGTTCATGATGTGAAAAGCTCGGATAGACCGATGATCAAAGTTGTCGATCCGAGTAAACCCACCCCCACCCCGACCGGATCAGCATCCCAGGATCCGAATGGAAATCCCGCCTCATCTCAGGGAACTTCTGGCGCATCATCGCAGGCGCCTGGTGCATCCACAGCCGAACCAACTACCACGCCCATAACGCCAGGGTTTGATATTGCATTCGCTTTGATCACATTGATATTCGCGGCAGGTTTCATGCGCAAATGAGTTCGATCATCTTTACTCACGGCGATTCTGATGGTATGTGCGCAGGAGCCATAGTCAAATGCGCGCTTCCCGGGTCAAACGTATTTTTCACAAGGAAGAAGACATAAAGCTCATGGTCAGGCAGAAAGTCGTGAAATTGAAGAACATCGCCTATGTCGTAGATATAAACGGATACCTGTCCAAATGTGCAATATACGCCGCTGCTTACGGGGATGCCCGCGTGGGAATTTCATGTGAACACAGGAGCCACAAACACGTTTACGACCTGAGCATAAGGCTCAGGAAGGGCGAGGCTGACCTTAATTTGCTCCTGCGGCGCATTGCTCCGGAACATGGCGGGACTGGCGGCGGTCATCCTTTTGCCGGGGGCGCGCGCATACCTGAGAAAGAGTTGAAGGCTTTTTTATATGACCTGGATGATGCGCTGAGCTATTGAACTATCTTTCCTTCAGTACCATGTCCACACAGAAAGCGGCAGAGAGCACCAGTTTCTTCAACGTTTCATCGCTTGCCTGCGGGCTCATATCCACAACATAGTTATCTGCAGTAGTAAAAAGTTCCTTTCCAAGTCCTGCCCATTTCTTGGTCACGGTCCCTATTTCACGTCCCTGTTGGTCTTTGAACTTGAAATCCCATCCCTTCCAGTTCCCTTCAAGCATTGCCACAGGATGATCTGTTTTGTCAAATATCTCGAACTTCCCGCCGAGTGAGAGCAGACGCTGCTGGAATCTGCCCAATTTTTGCTGGTTTGCATCCAGGACGTTCACATTTGAGCGAAATAACGTGAACCCGCGCTTGAGCGTGACAAGCTTCTTCCCGTCGTCATCGAAAATATCCACGGTAAAAGGCAGGAGTGTTTTGAGATCTGTGAACTTTAACAGCTTGATAAAGAAGTTCGGGATGGCTTCCCTTACAGTTCCGATGATCTGCCCGGTCGCCGGGTCAAGCACATCATAAGCATTTGCAGCTTTGAAATAGCCCACATGTTCCTTGACAAAGAAGGTGTTCCTTTTCAGCAAAGACATGATAAATACTCTCCTTTAGATAATATACAGCCTTTCATATTAATCCTCGAATTGATAATGACGCTTATTTTATAAAAGCATTTATTAACATCCTGCTTATATACCGGGGTTATGAAAGAGATAATCTTTGTGGGGCGCTCCAATGTCGGGAAATCTACTCTGATCAGCACGCTCACAGGTGCGAAACTCCGTACTGGCAGGCGCCCTGGCGTGACCCGCA
>JAHIHJ010000194.1 GCA_018899795.1 Methanobacteriota archaeon | reverse complement strand
CATCAAGATATGGGAAATACGGGTCTATAGACCGTCCTGAGCGTGCCGAGGATGCCTCGGGAAAGCTAATCTGGGGCATGATACAGGTGCAGGGGAGCGAGGTAGTACATTACGAGCTTATCCCTGATGATATAGAGATAATAAGAGGCGCTTTAAAGAATTGCCTCTATTCTGAGGCTGACGTGATCATCTTCACAGGGGGGACAGGTCTGTCTCCCACAGATGTCACGATCGAATCAGTGTCGCCATATATTGAAAAGGAGATGCCGGGTTTTGGGGAGTTGTTCAGGCAAAAAAGTACGGACCAGATAGGGAATGCAGTCATGCTGACGCGTGCGCTTGCAGGAGTGGCGCGTCAAAAAGCGATATTCTGCCTCCCGGGTTCCCCAAATGCTGTCAAGCTCGCGCTTGAGATTGTGCTTCCTGAGATGGGGCATATAATAAAACATATTAAAGGGCAATAGGCAAGGGCTGATTTCTTGTAATGTCTTAACTTTCGGGATTACGGCACATACGCCTCTGGGTGTCTGTGTCTATTTCAGACTGGATCGACAGGATTTACAGGATTAACTTTAAAAATCGTATCCTGTCGATCCTGTTAATCCTGTCAAAGACATGCAGGTCATGATTTGTATGACCCTACATGATATTTCGGAACGCCTGATTAGTTCGTATGAAAAAACGAAATATTTCATACTGTATCTATGAACCAATCGGTTCATGATTACTTTCACCCCGCTTGCATCAGGCATATATCCCTGAATGTTGTCGATGGCACCTGGATTGATAAAACCATGGACTTAACTATTGAAAGAATGGACAAAGAAATTGATCGTACGTATGAGAAAAATGCCGGGGAATGCTTCATCGTGAGAGAATCGGAAAGCCCTGATTACATGTCTGCTGTGGTTCTTCTGCGGAATATGGTAGAGAAAAAAGATACAACATCACTTGAGAGGGAAGCATTGTCCACCGCTGTCAGGATACTCAGGCAGAACATGGCAGATAAAAATCATGATCAAACATAATGCGGCGGTTCCTTATGGACCGTATCAATAAACGCGTGCTGGAAAATATCACCTTCGGATAAGTTCCCTGAGATATATTTCAACCTGCGAAGCACAGGCAGGAAAGCCATCGTGGAATCAACGAAATCGCGGGACAGGGCAGCGCAGTATTTCGGTGAGATGCTGTATGCATCCCTGACGAAATCCTCATCCACTACACCGATGAGCCTCGACACTATCCTCGCAGCTCCATCGGGATTTTTCCTGATGAAATTACAGGCTTTTTCATGCAGTTCCAGAAAACCTGTTATCACGTCAGGAAAATCCAGCAATTCCTTTCTTACGACTATCCCGTAGCTCGGGTTGTTGCGCCACAGGGCACTGGGAGGAATGATCGTCTTTGCGCCGCATGCTCGCGCCGCTGCAACTGCAAGAGAGGGGGTCCCGACAGCAGCTTCGATATCCCCATCCACCAGCGCTTCAAGCACGAAGTCGGTCCATGGGAAGTTCCTGACCTTTATGTCAAGCCCCTCTTCCTCAATGGCATTATTTATGATGACATCATGGATCGAGCCTTTTGGCGGAGAGCCGATGACCTTGCCCTCAAATTGAGCAAGCACAGCATTAATATTATTGAGTTCATCAAGCGTACCGTATTCTTTCCTAGCTAACATCACAGTTCCCTCAACATGTCCGCCAGCCACGCATATGATCGGGACGCCACGGTCTATGCCAATAATAGCTGGTGGAAGACCAATGTAGCCGATATCGATTTCCTTATTCTCAAATGCTTTTACGATATCAGGACCTGAGGCAAAGAGCTTCCATTCCGCATGGATGCCTGCTTTTTCAAGCCAGTCAGTACCCATGAGGATAAAAGAGGTGTGATAGACGGTGGAGAGGTGGGCGATCTTGATAGTGGTGGACATGATCATATTGTCAGACTATTTTCGTTTATTAATTCTTTTTCCGTAGTTTCTCTGACTTTTTTTCGGAGTGTTTCTAAGTCCATAGATAGTATACCTTCTTTAACATTGACCCCCAAATAAATAAACCCTTATATCCCACTTCCACCAATACCCATGGTACCATGAAACCACTGGAAACCTCAGAGGGCATAGGCGGTCTCCTTACCGCTTTCAGGAAGCTCGCACGCGGCAGGAAAAAAATAACCTTTATCGGCTGCCCTGGCTGGTGCAATCCATTTGCCGAGCTTCTGGGCTATGTTCTTCGGGATGCAGGAAAAGAGATGGTCTTTATACCCAACCTGAGGAAAGAGCTGGCTGCGAAGGTCGTAATGACAGAGTACGGCATGCAGCTTAGTGAAAAAGCAGACCCGTCCACAGATACCGTTGTGCTCCTGGGGGGGCTTGCAATGCCTAAGATGGAAGTAGATGTCAACGGCTTGAAGACACTGATAAACGAGATAACTTCAGGGCATGATGAAAGGCAGATACTCGGCGTATGCGTGGGCGGCATCTTCCAGAAAGCTGGATGGGATAAACTGATCGATTTTGATTATCTTGTAGATGCGGGCATGGATGTTACAACATACGGATTCAAATGAATAAACTCTCAAACTTGTTTATCAAAACAAGCCTTGTTTATCTGGCGCTCAGTACCATTCTCGGAGTGCTGATAACCATCGGTCCGGGCTACAGCTTCATGCATTCCCATCTTGCGCTTATCGGCTGGGTGACTTTTTTCATTTTCGGCGCCGCCTACGAGATCATTCCGCATTATTCAGGTCGTCCTGTTTTCAGTGAAGCCCTTGGACTCATCCACTTCTGGCTCGGCAATATCGGTCTTATCGGACTGGCACTTTCGTATCCTTTTATGAGGATGTATATGCTGAAAGAAAAAGATTATTCGGATGCCTTGCTGATGGTTATTTTATTCGGGCTGATAGAGGCGATCTCAATATTCATGTTCATATACAACATCTGGAAGAGCATGGAAAAAAGCTATTCGAAATGTCCCCACCTTGAAGATATCAAAGAGATGATAACCAGAAAAGGCGTGAAATTGGTGGAAGGAACACATCATTAGATAAAAATTACAAAAACAGAACGTTTATGTTTGGTAAAGACCCTGATATTCTGTTAGTCAGAAAGCTTTATATGTGTTCGTACATATACGAACAAATGGAGAAAAATATGAGTATAACAAAAGACAACACGATCGAAGAAATAGTAACGAAACATCCAGAGACCACGATGGTATTTATGAAACACGGGCTCCACTGTGTAGGATGCCATGTGGCAGCATTTGAAAGCATAGAACAGGGCGCCCAGGCGCACGGCATCAATGTGGATGCGCTCGTGGCTGACCTGAACAAAGTTGTATCATCAAAAAAATAATTACTGAACTTCCTTCACAGGAAGTTCTTTATCAGATCGTCCCTTGTGTTCGAATTTGAGTTCCCGTCATTTATTTTTATTGTTTTCTGCGCTTTCCTTTTTCCCGGCGGGCAGCCCGAGCACTCGTAAACAAAATGAATAAAACCGGTCTCAGGATTCTCAACTGTTTTTACATGGTCATACGAAGTATGGCAGTCAGAACATATTCCAACTACAGGAACAGTCTCATTGCAATGATGGCACTTGATGACCACCACATCTATTACTTCATTCTTTGTATTTATCGCAGATATTGTATATGAGTCGGATTCGGGAGGCATGTTCTAATTCACATAATAATCAAGGGGTGTATTAAATCTTATGGATTTGTTATGGTATTGTCAAAAACCTGCAAAACGAAAAGTTTATTCATCTTCATGTTGTTATGACAAACGAGGTGAATTGTTTGACAGAACATATCCCGTCATTTAAAATAGATTATACACGCGCTATTCAAAACGCATGCTTAAACTGCGGTGATAAACACAAATTAGATTGCCCTGTGGGGTTGGCAAAAGCGCAGATAGAAAGCACGAACGATCTTTTAATTGAATTCTACAGACCAAAGTAAACCAAAACCTATTATATTCCCGGCGGCATATGAGCCATCCGTGACGAATATAGCAGTGCTAGTTTCAGGAAGAGGCTCGAACCTTCAGGCGATCATCGACAGCATAGAAGAAGGAGACCTGAGGGCGCGAATTTCCGTTGTTATCAGCGATGCCAGAGATGCCTACGCACTTCTGCGGGCAAAAAAGCACGGGATAGAGGCTGTTTTTGTTGATCCTGAAAAATATTCTTCAAAGGAATTGTACGAAAAAGAGGTTCTGAAAACCCTGGAAAAACACAATGCTGAACTCATACTGCTTGCAGGATACAT
>JAHIHJ010000193.1 GCA_018899795.1 Methanobacteriota archaeon | reverse complement strand
TGAGCGCAGCACAACAACAAAATCATTTGATGCAGCAAATTCAGCGATGCTCTCTTTTGGGTCTGAAAGTAATCCAAATACGATACCATTTCATGATCCCATATAATTGTTTTATTAATATCGAGAATATTATACCTATGGGAACAGCAAAAAATACGTTGTTAATCTTATCCATATTTCTATATGAGAATGAAAGTAAAAACAAAATAATTCCAAATTGTATCAAACCATAGAATGTTTTTTTCCTGTTCCATATCAAAGGAATTCTATTCCACCTTTTTTGATGTGTCCTAAATTTGTTCATCTTTTTATTTCTCAAGCTTTGTACTAAATAACCATTTTGTCTGGCGCTCTCATATACCCCTTCCTATCTCAACCGCCCTTCCCGCTACCTCAACAGCGTTCCTCCCCAGGATTCTTATCATCGCCTCTTTACCCACACCGCCGGTATCATAGATAACAGCAGGAACCATGCCCTCCCTCTGTATGACCTCACTCACGCCCCATTCCATTGTAGCCACACCTTCAGGCTCATCCTCCCTTGAAAAAGAAGATATCTTCAACCCGATATTCTCACATGCAGCAAGCGCCTCCCGTGAAAACCTGATATTCATCGCGGCTCTCATGGTTGCGTCCGAGTGCATTGCTGTCAGCACTATCCTTGCAATGTGGCTGCTCGCACCAAATGTCGCACAGCCTACAGCATGTGGAGCACTTCTTAACCTCACGATCCTTCCCTGGACAGCAGCCACGTCCAACGTGGATGATGCGGTAGAGACTGCCATAGCTATATTGCAACCCACCTCCGGGATAAGTTCATGCGCCATGTTCTTTTCGATAATTCCAACAGCTTCCTCAACATTCCTCAATACCTGATACCGTTGCGCTTCGGCAAGAATGGGTCCTATCTGGTTCACGGGCGCGCTACCTGTGCCGATCGCCACACTTGCCAGTATCGCCTGCTCTATGAATCTCTTGGCTCGTTGTGCAGCCAGAAGAAGAGGAGTGCCTTTTGCCAGCTCTGCTGTTATTGCAGCAGAATGCGTGCATCCAGAGCCGTGAGTCCCCCCATTTACCATCGTTCCATCAATATACGTAACCTCCCCGTCAAAAAAAACATCAGTGAACTCAAGATGACCCCCGGTCACAATGACGGCATTCGCACCCATTTCATGGATCTTTTTTGCAGCTTTTTTGGCATCCTTAAGGTCTGTTATCTTCAAACCCGATAACCGCTCTGCCTCAGCCACGTTCGGTGTGATCACTGTGCAAAGGGGCATAAGTTCCTCGATCAGGACGCTCACAGCATCATCCTTCAGCAGTTCACCGCCAGCCTCTGCAGTCATCACGGGATCGATAACAAGAGGGAACCTCCGGTCTTTCAACAACCCTGCCACAGTCCTTACAATATCAGGGGAGGAGAGCATACCTGTCTTGGCGCAGTGGATCTGGATATCACTTACCACAGCATTGAACTGATCTTCGATAAATTCCAGAGGGATATCCTGGCAGCTCACCACACCTCTTGTATTCTGGGCGGTCAGTGACGTTATCACACACGTTCCATGAACCCCAAGCGCTGCAAAGGTCTTTAGATCCGCGGCAACACCTGCTCCGCCGCCTGGATCAACACCTGCTATCGTCAATGTCGTTGGCATAATATAACGAATGGTCTGCATACTTTATAATAGTTCCAGTCAAAAGAAATCAATCGATAGCTTTATCTGAAATCGTGTACTATGCGGGGTATCCTTATGGGCCGGTAGATCAGGGGTAGATCGCTCCCTTGGCATGGGAGAGGCCTCGGGTTCAATTCCCGACCGGTCCATGGAATAATAAGCCCATTAAAGTAAATATTTATACCTGTTAATGCTGTCAAAGGGCAGGAGGATAATTCATGGTTAAAATATTCTACGACAAAGATGCAAATTCAGACGTTCTGAAAGGAAAAACTATCGCAGTTATCGGTTACGGCAGCCAGGGAGCAGGGCAGGCTCAGAACCTGCATGATTCAGGGCTTGACGTTGTGGTCGGGGTAAGGAAGGACGGAGAATCATGGACACAGGCAAAAAATGACGGTCTTACGGTTATGACAATGTCTGATGCCGCAAAAAAAGGAGACCTTATCCAGATACTTGTCCCCGACGAGATACAGGGCGCAATTTACAGCAGCGAGATCGCACCCCACATGAGCAAGGGCAAGACGCTGTGTTTCTCTCACGGCTTCAATATTCATTATAACCAGATAGTGCCGCCAAAGGACATTAACGTCATAATGGTCGCCCCGAAAGGTCCGGGTTTCCTTGTCAGGCGCACCTACACTGAGGGCATCGGCGTACCCGCCCTTCTTGCGATATACCAGGACGCCACAGGCAAAGCAAGGGATATCGGAATGGCTTACGCAAAAGGCATTGGCGCAACACGCGCAGGAGTGCTTGAGACAACGTTCAAGGAAGAGACAGAGACAGACCTCTTTGGCGAACAGGTTGACCTTTGCGGCGGCGTGACATGCCTCATGAAGGCATCGTTCGAAACCCTTGTCGCAGCAGGCTATAAACCCGAGATCGCATACTTTGAAACATTCCACGAGATGAAACTTATCGTAGACCTTATTCATGAGGGCGGCCTGAGCAAGATGTGGTACTATGTATCCAACACCGCAGAATACGGCGGGTTGACGGTCGGACCAAGGATCATTAACGAGCAGTCAAAGCAGGCTATGAAAGATGCGCTTCGCAGAATACAGAACGGCGAGTTCGCAAAGGAGTTCGTGCTTGAGAGCAAAGCGAACAGACCAGTATTGAACGCGCTTGAGAGGATGGAGAACGAGCATCAGGTCGAGAAGGTCGGGAAAGAGCTTAGAGCGATGATGCCCTGGCTGAAGAAGGATTAAAACTCTCAACCTTTTTTTCTTTTTTATCTCCCCAGTTCAGCATGCGCTTTAGCCAGATGCCTTGCTGCAAGCGCGCCGATGAGTGATATCTCCCCAGCCAGCACTGCTGCTGCCACTATTTCAGCAAATTTCTTTGAATTCGCACCGGGCGGGTCACCTCCCCCTCCCACGCCAAGCATAGAAAGACATTCATGCTGCGCACCTATAACTGTCCCGCCGCCCACAGTTCCCAATGCAAGCGAAGGCAGAGTGACCGAGCAGTAAAGCCCATCGTCCGTGAGCTCCATCAATGTCATGGCATTACTTGCCTCGACCACATGGGCAGGGTCCTGCCCGCATGCGATAAATATGGCTGCCACAATGTTAGCTGCGTGGGCGTTAAAACCCAGCGACCCGGCGCGAGCCGAACCGACCAGGTTTTTCCTGTAATTAACATCAGCCATTTTCTCAGGCGTTGTTTTGAGTTTTTCCCGGATTATTTCGCTTGTAAGAACAACATCTGCTGATACTGTCTTTCCCTTTCCGGTTATAGCATTTATGGCGGCTGGCTTCTTATCCGTGCACATGTTTCCCGATAGAGCTACAAGTTCAGCCTTGTTTTCTTCGAGTATCATATCTACTGTAGCGTCCGTTGCTATCGTGACCATGTTCATCCCCATGGCGTCCTTTGTGTCATAGGCAAACCGCAAATATACGTTCCTTCCTGCCACAAATGGTTCTATCGAAAGCAGTTTGCCAAAGTGTGTTGTCCCTTCCGCTTTTTCTTTCAGACGCACGAAATTCCCTTTGACCCATTCAACTAACTGTTTTGCCCCTGCCACATCCTTTACCCTGAAAACCGGGGCACGTGTCATCTTGTCATCGAATATCCTGGTACTCGCTCCACCGCATGCTGTGATGACAGAGCAGCCCCTGTGCGCACTTGCGACAAGTGCGCCTTCTGTGGTCGCAAGAGGGACATAGAAATCTCCCTTCGCATATTCGCCCCTGATAAGGAGCGGTCCAGCCACTCCAAGCGGAACTGACACCGCGCCTATCATGTTCTCAATGTTGCGTTTCGTGACTTTCTCTACGTCAAAAGAGTAATTGTTAATATGGCTGAACTTCGTTCCGGTGAGTTCTGATACTGCTGCGCGCCTGAGTTCTATCGCGGCGCTGGTATCAGGTTTATTATCGATCTTATGAAAACCGACCTCGCCGATCTTCAGTTTTTCAAGTAGTCTCCGGTCCATGAGCATTAATTGTTTTTTGTAGTTAAAAAGATTTCAGGTTCACAGGTTTATCACAAGCTGTCCTTCTTCACAGTATTTGAGCATCAGGTCTGCTACCTCGTAGGACTGGACCATTTCTACACCTTCTATGAGTTCATCTATCTCAAAACCGATCATCCCTGATGCCAGTTCGCAGCACTTGAATTTCACTCCCAGTTCTATGCATTCTCTTACGCGCTCATCGTATGGAGGCGTTCCGTGTTTGCCTTTTTTTGCGAGGATGACTCCCATCGGACCCCAGAGCACGACCGCGACATCCAGTCCTTTCTTGCGGTAGTATTTTGCGAAGCGAAGGATCTCCATGGGCGAAGTGCTCTCGTACACCATGTTCTTAAGGAAGAGGAGGACTTTTGTGACTTTTTGGGGAGGCATTTGATAGTATATTCTGGGGATAGGGTATTTTAAGCTTTCTTATTCGACTTTTGAGTTAGTACAATCTCGTTCTTATCTCGTCAGCCCCATACCGCAGCGTTACCACCCTGCTCCTGCCGCGCGAGCCTTTTCCTGTAAAATCCGCATCGATGAGCCTGACAGAGCCGAGTTTGTTGAGCAGTTCATAGAACCGCGTGTATCCCAGTTTCGTCTGTGAATGGAATTTTTCAAAGAGCTCTCCGGAATTTGTTTTTGGCGAGTCCGCTATCAGACCAAGAAGTGCTTTCTCGTCATTTTTCAGCGTCCGCATAACATACGAAAGATGCACAAGCCGCGAGCTGTCGTATGCCTTATCCACGTCCTCAAACCCTATCGTCCTGCTGGCGCGGCGCTCTGCATTCAACCCTGCGCGTTTCAGGAGGTCTATCCCCACGCGAATGTCGCCAAGGGCTGACGTATGCTCTGATATCCGCTCGAGTACGGTTTCATCGATAACACCGGGATAGAATCCTAACTTTCCGCGATTGGAGAGGATATCCTTTACCTCTCCAATGGAGTACTGTGGGAAATTGATGTTTTCAGGTAAGAAAACAGATTCCACTTTCGGGTCAAGAATATGCGGCACGCCGGTATCGCTTAATATTGCAATAACGCCAATGCGCGCGCCTGGGTGTGTCTCATGCGCCCGGAGAAGCGAATAAAGCACCTCGTTCACTTCGTTCTCATAGAAGAGATAATTCATATCGTCAAGCGCCACCAGAAGCACCCTCTCATTGTCAACAAGATATTTTGCCACTTCCCCGAACACCTTTTTGAAGGAAGCTCCTGAAGAGGGGGGCGCATATCCGATGAGCTTATGGAATAGCTGTGAAAAAACCGCATACCTTGTAGAGTAAGCCTGGCAGTTCACAATAACCGGAATGACTTTGGGCGTGTGCTTCTCTATCTCCTCAAAGACTTTGATGACCGCTGTGGTCTTACCTGTGCCCGGGGCGCCAACGCACATGCAGTTGAGAGGTCTTCCCCCGCTCAATGCAGGACGCACACTGTACAGGAGAGACTGAAGCTGCACATCCCTGTGCAGGAAATGCTCTGGTACGTGATCAAGTTCGAAAAGCTCGCTGTCTTTGAAAAGGGTCTGGTCCCAGGAGAGGAGGTCTTTCATCGACAATACTTTCACTTAGCTCTAACTATTACACAGCTACCTTTAATATTTAAGCTAAGGATATATCTTCACCTCAGGTTTCTATATGTTTGTCTCCTAAAAAGCTTTATCTGAAATAGAAAATTTTATAAGACTTTTTTTATTAGCTTCTGGTTCAACTGTCCAGATTCATTTGATTTATCTACAAGAGTATTGCAGATGGAGCCTCATACTAACCAGACAGAAAGTTACCAGTGGAGTTCATTTAGTTTCTAATTCAGGCGCAGGGCTTTTTAAAAGAACAAACTAAAAAAGAAGGATAGATCTCTTTATTAGAGAGTAATACACCAAATAATAGAGATTAGTAAAAATCCCGAATTGGGTAAACCACTCCGAAACGTGTTAAAAGGCAAACGGAGAGTTCATGTTGGTTCATTTGTTCTTTTTTATTTGATTGATAAGAAAAACGAGATTGTAACTTTCCTTGAGTTCGAACATCATGATAAGGCATATCATTGAAGTGTATGCGCCTGAATTCCTGTTTTGTAGAGGTTGTTATTGATTATATCGCCTTTTGAGAGCATGGGGGTTCTATCGTCTTCCAGTCAACGACCCCGCACGTCGCTTCGCTTTGTGCGGGGCATCAACGGGAGGATGCTCGTGGTTTCCATATTTCCATCGGTTTGCTGATTTCAGTTTTTCAATTCTGGCGCTGGTATTCAGGTCAAAGTGTTCAAGAATAATATAATCAATGACGTTAGCATAGCGAAGGCAGCCGCCTTGGGTGATATATAAAAAAAACTTTGCATTATATTACAAAATAACCGTAGCTTCTTCATATAAGTTTGGCAGACAATTCTGGCGCATACGAAATTTTGTTCCGTGGTTGTGTCCCGTTCTCGCATCAAAGTCTATAAGTATATTGCCTTCCTCAATTTGATTTAAAAATCCATCGAAACTGAACTTTTGCAACATCATCACTTTGCTATACTTGTAAAACTCCTTTCTGTCTTGTTTTTTTACCTCGGCTTGCACATAAAAGCAATTTAAAAGTTTTGTACCAGCTTTGTTTGCAAGGTCGTCAAAGCCCCAATATGGTTGAGGGTCGAGTTCACTTAATCCTATTCGATTTCTGACAGTATTAAGCCAATCACTGTGCGTATCTGAAACTCTATTGCTGTCAAATGAGATTGAAACTTTACGTTTTCTACGGTCAATTTTTACTATAAATCCTCTATCGCTTGGTGAACGACCATGGATTGTTTGACGAAAACTCATTTCATTGTTTGAATATTTTTTTCCGGCTTCTTGATGAGGCCAACCATATTTTAATAGCAAAACATGTGGAACAAATTTTATGGCTCTTGGGGATGGCTCAAAATGAAATAATGTTGTCAATGAAGTCGTGTTGAGCCTTTGTGATTTTAATTCCCACTCTGCTGCATTTGGAATTGGCAAGTTATTTTCAGTAATGCCCAATAAGTCTTCAAGTGTATTACCAATGCCACCATGGTTTCCTTGACGCGCATTCTTAATCCATCCTCTTGCCGATAT
>JAHIHJ010000192.1 GCA_018899795.1 Methanobacteriota archaeon | reverse complement strand
CGTTCTGCAAGAGAATCATTGTACAGGTGTCTGCATGTAGAAAGTGTTCTATTCAGGGCTACTTCTTGATTTTTAGTAGGGTATATTCTGAATTGAAACGTTTTCTTCATACGTTCTTTTGTTCCTCTATGTATTTATATCGTTTTTGATATGTATATCGTTTCTATTGCAAGGGGTACGATTCATCCCATCCCTAAAGGGCGTGGGTTTTCTCTACCCCTTCGTATGAAAAAACGAAATTTTTCATACAGTATCTATGAACCGTCAGGTTCATGATTAGTTGACCCCTGACGCTATAACTTTTATCTTTCTATCTGAGCGATTATATTCTTTTCATAAAAACTATCAAGCAGTCTCTGGCATCTGGCTTCAGCATCGCCCTGCGGCATCTGGTATTTTATCCTGATAGCCTCAACAATATCAGGTATGCCTGTCTTTCCATCACATCTATCAAGGATATCATTTGCAATATCTGATATGGTAAGGAACCTGTTATTTATATCGAACAACCCGTGCGTCTTCTCAGGCTTTGCGCTGCTGCCCTGATGTTCTTTCATCATGACATCATGCATGATCTTCCCCCAATTAAAATTGAAAGTCCCCACGAACACTCCATCATTTAAGGCCGGATAAGATCCCGTATTTCCTTGATTTGTTGTGCCCTGACTTTTTATCGTCTTTTCCCTGTAAGCCCTGTTCATCACTTCAACAAGGTCAGGTACGCTGCCTGCGACGTTTTTATAATGCGAGATATAGAGGAAAAGATGCTCCCTGTCAAGGGATCTCCATATCTGGAAATCCTTATACCTTTTGGAAAGCAGGGCATCGAAGGTCTTTATTACAGCGTCGGTATCCTTTTTCGACATCCCTCGCTGGACATTGCATTCGTACCAGAGTGAAATATCCAGTTTGTCTTCCTGTGCTATACTGGTCACACCAAATTTCCCCGGGTTCTCATACACTTTTGAATGTTTGGTAAGTTGGAAACTTCCAAAAGACATTGAACGGATAATACTGCTGTTCGCCAGAACGAAATTCATGGTCTCTTTTGCTTCATCAGGCGTCTCTGTCGGGAATCCGAAGATCAGGAAAAGGTGCGTCCAGATACCTGCATCAGAGCAGTATTTGCATATCTTCCTGACATTTTCTTTCTTGATCCCTTTATCCATGCATGCAAGGATGCGCTCATTCCCTGATTCCAACCCGAAATACAGCATTTTACATCCTGCGCGAGCCATTTTCTGGCTCATCTCTTTCGAAAAAGCAGGTTCGAACCTTGAATCAGCAAGCCAGGATATATTCAGGTCGTTTTGAATTATCTTATCAGACAGGGCGCTGATCAATTTTGGAGATAATCCTTCATCCTGGAATGTAAAAAATCCTGTCCCGTATTTCTTTTTAAGAACATCGAGGTCATTGTACAGCATACCTGCTTCCCTCGGGCGATATTTCCCCGAATAACCGAAGCTATGGTCGCAGAACGTGCATTTCCCCCAGTAGCAGCCTCTCGATGAAAGAAGGGGTAAAACGAGATGCGGGGACAGGTACAGTTCAAGTGGAAAACCATCGAAATCAGGAGTGGGAAGCGAGTTGATATCTTCACCTGCCGGGCTTAATTTATTCATCCTGATCTTGTCTCCTTTTTTATAGATGAGGTTCGGAACGTTTTCTATATCAAATCCGTTTTCCAGATGTTTGATGAGTCCAAGCAGGGCAGTTTCGCCTTCATGAACGATAATGCTGTCAATAATAGAGAACAGCCCATCATTATTGCTTATTTCATTAATAAGGCGGGTAAAAACACTTCCACCGATGTTGATATGTATTTTATCATCAGCTTTTTTGATAAGATTTGCCAGAGTCAGACCCGGGATCAACTGGCTTGTATTGATAATTGAAATACCAACGAGATCCGGTCTTTTTTCGAGAATCTCTGGAACTGTTTTTTTCTCGAAGTATTCAATAAATAGATTTTCTTTCCTGTCGTTTATCGCAGCAAACACATCCTGACTTGCGCGGCATGAGTAGCGCATGTCATAAGCATGAAATGTCAGGTTAGTGGGATAATATGCCACTGACGCGAGCTTAAGTCCTAGTTCGAGAATCCTGAAGGCATCGTTCAATTCGTTAAAATCATAGAAT
>JAHIHJ010000191.1 GCA_018899795.1 Methanobacteriota archaeon | reverse complement strand
TATCAGCCATCTGACGATAACCGTAAATTTACTGAACTATATAATGTTCAAAGGTTGCATTCAAACTATATTTCATCTGACAGCCAGGTATGCATAAGTACTATCCAGAGGCTTTATTCTATTTTAAAAGGCGAAGAACTGGATGAAGAGGCAGAGGAGACAAATCTGAATGAGAAACAATGGGAACCAAAAGAACCAATGCCGGTTGTTTATGATGAAAAGATACCGATAGAACAGTTTGATTTTATTGTAATTGATGAATGCCACCGTTCCATATACAACCTGTGGAAACAGGTGCTTGATTATTTTGATGCCTTTCTTATCGGGTTAACTGCGACACCGGATAAAAGGACTTTTGGTTTTTTCAATGAAAATGTTGTGAGTGAATATTCCCATGAGGAAGCTGTGGCAGATGGTGTAAATGTTGGATACGACGTTTATATAATTGAAACTGAAATTTCACAACACGGAGCAATGATAAAAGCCAAAGAATTTGTGGATAAACGCGAAAGGCTGAGCAGAAGGAGACGGTGGGAACAAGTGGATGAAGATGTTTCTTATTCTAAAAAAGACCTTGATAAAGATATTGTAAATCCCAGTCAAATAAGAAATATCATCCGTGCCTTTAAAAATAAACTTCCTGAGATATTTCCGGGAAGAAAAGAAATCCCTAAGACTTTAATTTTTGCCAAAACCGATAGCCACGCCGATGATATTATTGATATAGTAAGGGAAGAATTCAATGAAGGTAATGACTTCTGTAATAAGATTACCTATAAGACAGAAGAGGATCCGAAATCAATACTTGCACGGTTCAGAAATGCCTATAACCCGAGAATTGCCGTCACCGTGGCTATGATCTCTGTAGGCATTGATGTTAAGCCCTTGGAATGCTTGCTCTTTATGAGAGATGTAAAAAGCAAAGGCTACTTTGAGCAGATGAAAGGTCGCGGTACCCGTACATTCGGCTATGATGACTTAAAAAAGGTTACGCCATCGGCGCTATCAGCAAAAACACATTTTGTTGTTGTGGATGCTGTAGGAGTTACAAAATCACTTAAAACCGATAGCCGCCCTCTGGAGCGAAAACGCTCCACTCCGATGAAGGAGCTACTGGATGCTGTGACTATGGGAGCAAAGGATGAAGACCTGTTCACTTCACTTGCAGGGCGCCTTGCCAGACTGGAAAAACAACTTACTGACTCCGAAAAAGAAACATTTGAAGAAAAGGCAAAAGGGAAGACTTTAAGTGAAACAGTCAAAGACCTGTTGAATGCTTATAATCCTGATAAGATCGAAGAAAAAGCGCAGGTGCTGAAGAGAGAAAATCCTGAGCTAACACAAAAACAGGCTCTTGATATGGCAAAGGAAAGCTTGAGCAAAACAGCAAGTTCGATCTTTACGGGAGACCTCAATGTATACATTGAAAATGTGCGCAGGGTTCATGAACAGATTATTGATGCAGTGAATATTGATAAAGTTACAAAAGCGGAATGGGAGAAAGATACTGATGATAAAGCCAGGGAAATTGTAACTGATTTTTCTACGTACATAAAAGAACATAAGGATGAAATAGTGGCGCTTAGAATTTTCTATAGCCAGCCGTATAAACTCAGAGAGTTAACTTCCAGTATGGTTAAAGATGTTCTTGAAAAATTGAAAATGGATAAGCCTCTGCTTGCTCCCCTGCACGTTTGGCATGCATATGAACAACTTGAAGAAGTAAAGGGAAAAAGCCCGAAAAGTGAACTTGTTGCTCTTGTTTCCCTTATCCGCAGGGTAACAGGTATGGATGATAAACTGACAGCCTATGATAAAACAGTGGACAGGAATTTCCAGAAATGGGTGTTTGAAAAGCAAGCCGGAGCATTAAAGTTCAATGAAGAGCAGATGAACTGGTTGAGGATGATGAAAGAACATATTGCCACAAGTTTTCATATTGAGATGGATGATCTGGATTACACACCTTTTGACGCACATGGAGGGCGTGGTATGATGTTTCAGCTTTTTGGGAGTGGAATGAATACGGTAATTAGTGAAATGAATGAGGCGATGGCAGTATGATACAGAAAACTAATATGAAGAAAATTGAACAAATTATACTGAAACTCAAAAAGAATAAGCCAATTCTTGAGAAAAAATACAGCGTCAAAAATCTGGAGGTCTTTGGTTCTTATGTTCATGGCGAACAAAAAAAAAGTAGCGACTTAGATGTCCTTGTAGAATTTTCTAAAACCATTGATCTATTCAAATACATAGAGCTTGAGAATTATTTGAGCGATAAACTTGGCGTTAAAGTTGATCTCGTAATGAAAGATACTTTAAAACCACGAATAAAGGATAGAATATTGAATGAGGCAATACCCGTATGAAAAAGGAAAGAGATATCAGGCTTTATCTTGACGATATTCTTGAAGCAATTGGGAAGATAGAAAAATATACAGAGGGTTTGGATTTTGAACACTTCAGGAAGGATGAAAAAACAGGCGATGCTGTTATAAGGAATTTTTCAGTTATCGGGGAGGCTGTCAAGCATATTCCACCGAGCATAAGGAAGAAATATCCTGATATCCCATGGAAAATAATTGCCGGGATGCGAGATAAGCTGGTTCATGAATATTTTGGGATAAGATATGATGTGGTGTGGGAAACAATTGAATTGAGGTTGCCTTCGCTCAGAGTTGCCATAAAGAAAATCCTGGATCAGATGGATGAGGAAATGGAAAAAGCATGAGCGACGTTTTACTTTCAGTCAAGCCTGAATACGTGGAGAAAATACTCGAAGGCAAGAAAAAATACGAGTTCAGAAGATCGATTTTTAAACGAAATGATATTGATAAAATATATATTTATTCAAGTTCACCAATCCGTAAAATAATTGCTTCATTTAAGATTGAAAAAATCTTAAAGGATTCCCCGGAAAAGATATGGACACTATGCCAAAAGTATGGGGGCATCTCGAAAAAGGATTTTTTCGACTATTTTAAAAATTCCGAACAGGCATTTGCGATTGAAATTGGGTCTGTCGATAGTTTCAAAGAACATATAGACCCATTTAAAGTGATTGAAAATTTTAAGCCCCCTCAGTCGTTTTATTATTTACCATTTGCTTTTCAACAGAACCTATGAGAAATGACATGGAAATTGAAATAATGGAACCGCAGATAAAGGCGCCCAGAGTCGCGCCTTTGGAGGGCGCAACCGCATATGAAACGGCGCCGCCATCACGACGAGGAACACGGATGACGCGGATTGCGCGGATTTTCACGGATC
>JAHIHJ010000190.1 GCA_018899795.1 Methanobacteriota archaeon | reverse complement strand
CAAGTCCCCATTCAGCCATATCCTTTTTCATTTCATAGATTGTCATTTTACCACCTAATTAATTTTTTATTCCTTCCTGTACAAAGATTTCAAATGATTTGTCAGTATAATGGATTTTATCTTTATCCTTAAAAAACCGTGTAAATCGCTGTTTTTCTTCTTCTTGTCCGGTTTTATCTTTATGATCGTTTATCACATATATTTCGGGTGTTTTTCCATTAAATCTCTCTGCTCTTTTGAGAAGATATTTAATATGAATATCGGCGTCAGGAAAAGAATATCCACAAATAAATATTTTTTTGGCTTGCCTTAGAATCTCATCAGCTTTTAAAAATATTTGTTGAATGAAAGGATTAGACATTTCTTTATAATAAGTCATTGGAATAATTACAAATTTCATTGGAGTTCCGCAATTTTTGCAAGTTTCTTTATGGTTTTCAAAAAAGAGTTTAATAGAACTATTTTCTTTTTGAAATAATTCAATATGATTGCATGTTGGACAGTATAACCAATTCAATGAACCGTGAAGTTTTAAAAGTAAAATAGATTTTTCTGGGTCTGGTGGTAGCCAGTCATTAAGTCTTCTGAAGTTAATAAAATTAATTCCATAATCAATGTGAAATTCGGGATATAAATCAGTTAAGATGTTATCGATTATTATGTCATAATTTAGACTAATAAAAGCTGTTTCTTTCAACCTATTTTCACTTTTGAGCCTATCTATCAGTTTTTTATGATTAATTTCTGTTAGTTTCCTATTATCTAAAAGTTCAGCAATGAGAAAAATCAAGGCAAATCGGATTTTATTTATTTTTTCTTGATCATACCCTTTGAAACTTTGTCCTTGTAGATTTGCCAAATCTAACATTCCCAGGCACTCTTCAAAAGTAGGAAAATCTTTTTTATTTTTGTAAAACATGATATCGATCCCCCAAAAATCATTAAAAAAATCTTTTATTAGTTTTTCTTGTCCCTCTACAAGGTTCCATATCTTTGGGTGACTTTTTTTTAGTTCTTCAAATTTAGATTGGACTTTAGAGAATTCATTAAATAATTCATTTTGCAAAGGTGCTCCTTCGCTCTTTGAAGCCCCTGCCCCCAAAATTATTACCTGTTCAATACGCCTCATCATAAACCTCTTACAAATCTGTTAATCCCATCCTTCATCAGCACTACATTAAAGTTCAGCAATAGACCCAGCTTTAATCCAGACAATTTCAAATAAGTTAGCAACTGGGCTTTGTGTATTGGTTGTATCTCAGCCACAGATTTTAATTCAAGGATTACTTTTCTATCCACGATTATATCGACACGATAACCGCAGTCCAGTCGATTTCCCTTATAAACTACCGGTAGCGATGCTTGTCTTTCGAAAGGAATTTGATTTAAAGATAATTCATGGCAAAGGCACCCCTCATATGTGGACTCCAGCAATCCAGGCCCCAGCGATCTGTGTACCTCTATCGCTGCTCCGACTATCTTATTTGATAATTCATTCTCATCCATTCTTTGCGTCCTTTGCGTTCTTTGCGGTGATATTTATACACCCAAACTCATTCATTATCTTATCGCACGATGCACTTCTATTACAACCCTCTAATATCTTATTTGAAAATTCATTTTCATCCATTCTTTGCGTCCTTTGCGTTCTTTGCGGTGATATTTATACACCCAAACTCCTTCATTATCTTTATCGCGCAGAAATCTCCGCACATGGTGCATGGTCCCTCATGCGGCGCAAGTTCCCTCGCCCTATCGCTGTCCAGGGCGTAATACATCTGCCCCTCCCAGTCAAGCTCTGCCCTCTTTACAGCAAGCTCCCTGTCCCTGTTACTCGTCCCGTATTTCACAGAATCCCCTATATGCGCAGCTATCCTGAAAGCAAGCAGACCTTCCCTTACCTGCTCCGGACCCGGAAGACCAAGATGCTCTGAAGGCGTAATGTAGCAAAGGTAGTCTGCTCCCGCGCTACTTGCAATGCTTGCGCCTATGGCTCCTGCTATGTGGTCGTATCCCACAGCCACGTCAGTCGGGAGAGGTCCTGCTACAAAAAGCGGGTACTGGGAACATTGTTTATGGAACCTGACGTATTCTGCTATCCTGTCAGCTCTCACATGCCCGCCAGTCCCTTCGATTATCACCTGCACGCCTTCTTCGCTTGCCCGCTGTGCAAGCTCAATGTTCTTTCTTATTTCCTCAAGCTGCGCCCTGTCGCGCGAATCGTGAATACAGCCGCTGCGCATGGTATTTCCGAGCGAGAGCACGATGTCGTGTTTTTTCATGACGCTCAGGATCTTATCTAAATTTTCAACGAATGGGTTCTCGCACCTGTTGGTGGTCATATAGGCGCAGGTTATGGAGCCTCCCTTTGATACTACACCCAGTATACGTTCCCTAACCTTGAGCATGCCAAGGGTCTTTCTGTCTGTGCAGTGGAGAACAAATGAGCTAATGCCTTCCTCTGCCTGCCTGATAAGGTTTCCAAGGATATCTTCCTCGGTCATGTTCTCAAGTCCCGTCTCAGCTACGCTCTGGTAGATCGGGACTGTGGTCAGGGGGATGGTGGTATTCTCAAATATCATTTTGCGTATCTCTCTTATGTCCCCACCCATGGAAAGATCAGTTAGCGTATCTGCGCCGTACTTTTCTGCTATTATGGCTTTTCTTACCTCTTCCCCGGGGTCTATTTTCAGAGAGGATGTGCCAATATTAACGTTCACTTTTGTTTTTAATCCTTTTCCTATACCTACAGACTTCCCATCACGGCACATGATAACTGCGCTTCCTTCTGCCACACTTGAAAGCAATTCCATAAGGTCGATACCTTCTGTTTTTGCCACCTCATCCATCTGTGCCGTGACATTTCCATTCCTTGCATGCTCGACCTGTGTTGTCATATTCCTGCCATTTCCAGTATCTTTCCTGTATTTTTATGAGCGCCTATCGGCATGATGTGCACTCCGTCGCAAATGCCGCGGAGTTCTTTTATCAGCTCTGCCGCTATTTCTATCCCCACAGACTCATGCCCTACAGCTTCGGAATTGCTGGCTGCCTTAATCCTCCTGAGTACATCATCCGGTACCTTCACTCCGGCAATATTCTTGTTGAGGAACTGCGCGCTCTTTTCGGATTTCAGCGGGATGATGCCTGCGATTATTTTTATTTGCTTCCCACATGCATCGTGAACTTTATCCCTGAACTCAGAGAACTTCCCGGCATCAAATACTGCCTGGGTAATTATGAAATGCGCGCCAGCATTTATTTTTTTCTCAAGTTTCATGAGAGCGGCTTCGGTCAATTCCGTATTTGAGACCGCACCCGTTAAGAACTCCGTTTTTCCCTCAAGCCCGTTCCCTGAGATATCAACTCCACTATTAAGGCGTGAGATCATATCCAGAAGCTGCACTGAATCAAGATCATACACCGGCTTTGCCCCCGGATGGTCGCCTTTTACGGGATGATCGCCAGACATCACGACCACGTTCTTTATTCCAAGGAATGACGCGCCAAGCAGTTCGGACTGGAGCGCAAGCCTGTTCCTGTCCCTGCAGGTCAGGTGCATTATGGTCTCAAATCCTTCCTGCGACAGGGCGCTGCAAGCAGCAAGAGGGCTCATCCTCATTATTGCGCGCTGGTTATCCGTGACGCTGACCGCATCCACCGCGTCCTTTATCGTCCTTGCTTCCTTCATCATCCCGCTGATGTCCGTCCCTTTCGGAGGGCTTATTTCAGCAGTGACAGTAAATTTGCCTGAGAGCAGTTTATTTCTGAAGCTCAAACCCTGCGCCTCCTTTTTGAATGGTCTTTCGGTCCGTGTATATGCTTGATTTCTTCGAGTCTTCCGAGCGACTTTTGCCGTTCATATATTTCATCCCAGACGCATTTTCGCTCATCCACCTCGCATTTTCCTTCCACTGCGCCGCCGCATGGACCGTTGAGCATGCTTTTGGGGCACTGTCCCAGGGGGCAAATACCTCCGAAAACCTGTATGTCGCATTCCCCGCACATGCCGCACTGCTCCATCACGACCGCGTCCCTGCAGACGCCTCCAAGTGATTCAGTATCCAGAGCAGGATATACAGCCCGTTGCGCAACTGATGAGATTATGGATACACCTCCCCCGCAGGACATAACAAGCAGAGCCTCTGCCTTTGCGATGCCAGGGTTCTGGGAGAGCACTTCATCCCATGAGCTTAAATTGCACGCTGAACTCAGGACTGTCCATCCAACGACATTTTTCCCGGATCTGCCAAGCTTCTTTTTCATCTCCAGCACCTCAGGCTCCCCGCCCATGCGCTGCTTTGTGGCGCATTTTCCGCAGCCGATAATGAAAATATCCTGCTCTTTGATCGATTTCAGGAGATCCTTAAATTCTTTCTGTCTTGAGATTATCATGAGTACCTGAAAAAAGCATCATTGTTCTTTTCCATCAATTCGTCAAGTAAGGAGGCGATACGGGGCAGCCCCCTCACCTGATACTTTATTTTTTTGGTCAACCGCTCGACCTGGAGGCCTGTCCCAATTATCATAAGGTCTACTTTTTCCGCTTCATGGGATACAGCATCTCGCGGCAGCGCAGCATCCCCGCCCCGCGCCAGCATCTCCTGTTTTATTATCAGCGCTTCTGTCGTGGTTACGTTCTTCAGTAGGATGTTGTAAATTACCGTCTTTTTTTTCATGACCTGGCTTCCTTCTGGGGTCACACCAATGGAGGTCATCGCTTTTACGCTATCTTCCTGGACTCGAATGTCAAGCAGTTCAGCTTCAACATCGCCTGAGCTTGCTGCCGGAGTCCTCGCCCTTGCGCGCTGCGCCACCCTTACTGCATCCACCGTGGGCGCCACATCATGAGTGCGTATAATATGCGCGCCGTTGCGCACTGCTATCGCCGTGGCTGCAAGGCTCCCGTAAAGCCTCTCCGCCGCTGGCTTCCCGAGCGTTTCACCGATGAAAGATTTCCTTGATATCGCAGCCAGAATTGGTTTGCCAAAAATCCGAAGTCTTCCGAGATCGTCGATCGTCTCATAATCGTAAATGGGAAACTTCTGCGGCGTCCATTTACCTATGGCTGGGTCTATGATAATATTGTCTGGGTCTATTCCACTTTCCTCTGCCCTGGATATTATTCTTCCCAGCGATGATATCACAGCTTCCATGCCAACAGGATCGCCAGGAACTTTATCGCTTGCCATCAGGATAACAGGGCAGCTGTGTTCTTTTGCAGTATCAGCCATCCCTGCATCTGCCGTGAATCCACTAACGTCATTGATAATATCCGCCCCTTCATCCAGCGCCTCATCTGCAATATCAGAGAACATAGTATCGATCGAAACAGGCACGGAGATATCCTGGAGCTGTCTTATCGCGGGGATGAGACGCGCACGTTCCTCTTCTTTAGAGATCTTCTGAGCCAGAGGCCATGTGGAGCGCGCCCCAACATCGATGAGGTCTGCGCCTTCACCTATCATTTTCATTGCCACATCAAGAACAGAATCTTCCTTAACCACAGAACCCGAATAAAACGATTCCCTGCTAAGGTTTATAACTCCCATTATTCGCACAGGTTGATTGTCTCCCACTTTCAATCCTGCTATGGTTTTTTCTATCACGTTTTAGTATAATACTTTTTAAGTGCTCATAAGGTTTGTGTATCTGGCATAATATTATTCAGCATAATATAATTCTAGCGCCATCCCATAATCCAGTTATTTTCAATACGCTGATTTTGATTTACTTGCAATCCTTCAATTCCTGTTCGATCATCCTGGGATGCGTCATCTGGATTATTTTCTCGAGATTCACCACATCTTCAGTATTATACTTAATAAGCGTCTCAAGCGCCTCACTGTTCCCGCGTTCATACTTGTTCCATAACCTTACTGCATCCAGTCCTGTTATCCCTGCAGTTTCATCGCTTCTTATCATACCGAGCGACACTTCAATTTTCTTAAGACCCCCGCTGTATCCTATCTTTTTCAGGGGATACATCAGGTCAATGTGAATATGGTTAAATGTTACAGAGAACTCATGCTCAATAAAAGGAAGATCAAAACGCGCCCCGTTGAAGGTGATCAACTGTTTATATTTTCCAAGCTCAAATAGCGCCTCCTCAAGATTTATACCCCGGATATAGGTTTTTGTTTCTGTACCATTGTAAATGCCTATCATGGTTATCCTGTTGTTTTGAGGGGATAACCCTGTTGTCTCGATATCTACATACGCTGTTTTTTCCTTAAAATGCCTGTATGCTCTCCACTGGAGGCTGGTTGGAAGTCTCTTTGCGAAATAAACATGGTTGCCTGAAGATAGCTGCTCTATGGATTCCTCAACTCCTGAAAGCAAACGCCTTCTTTTAACTCTGGGGAGCTTTAACATGTTATGGTTTTTCAGGAAATCTTCCCAGTTCCTGATGCCGCAATCCCATATCCTGAACTCGGTAGTGGAGCCAATATTCGGAATGTGGATATATGTGTTATTGAGCATATCAATCAAAGGAATTGATCCTGTATTCCATACTTGCAAGGTCGACTACAGTGGCTTTTGCGGGCATTGGCTGGAGGTTCATCCTTTTCTGGAACTCGGTCTGGCTCTGCCATGTGCCGCTGTTTATCGTGAGCACGCCCTTGTACCTGGAAACGCCCACTGTGTGGACATGACCGCAGTGGAGTATGTCGGGTACGGGGTCTATCACGAAATGGTCTTTTTTCTCTGGCGCTATAGAGACCCTGCCGCCGTATATGGGTGAGAGGTGCCTGAACCTGAGCATCGAAGCCATGGGTTTTGCCGGATCGCCGTAGGAAAAACCGTGCGTACCTGCAATTATATCGTCCATAGACCTGCCGTGGTAAATAAGTACCTTTACGCCACCTATGTCAACCATTGCAGGGTTTCCCACGAACGTTATATCGCTCCTGAAAAGACGGGTTATTCTCTCAGGGAACCGCGGCTGCGGCTCAGCCTGCCTGACCGCGTCATGGTTCCCTGGTGAGATTATAATTTTGATGTGTTCGGGAACAGCATTCAGGTATTCGGCTGCCTTTGCATACTGATCATAAATATCCGGTATCGCAAGCTCCCTGTCCTGCCCTGGGAATATCCCTATGCCGTCGACCACATCGCCTGCAACGATGAGATAATCGATGTCATCCCCGAGCCAGTCCACGAACCTGAGCCATGCATCCTCAAGGAAGGTCTTGCTTCCAACATGGATATCAGAAATAAATACTGCTTTTCCTCTGGCTTTCTCCCCTGCGAGCGGGACTTTCTGGGTGTTGGGGATATCAGGACGGATAATACTATTCGCGAACATTAGAGAGCTATCGCCTGAAATCGTGCCTGTCACTCCTATTACTTCATCCATCAGGAGGCTTCCTGCCAGTTCGAACAATTCCCTGTCTTTTTCCTTATGGACAAGGACAGGAATAGTGCCGGTGCTGTCTTCTACCTCAATGAGTTTATGTCCGTTGGTCGTAGTCCTGATGTCCAGTACCATACCTATTACGGAAAGGGGCTCCCTTGTATCCATGTTCCTTTTCCTGAGGCTCTCTATCGGTCTTGCGCTTATTCTTTTGCGCAGGATTTCACCCAGCAGCGTGTAGCGGTCCTTGAAATAACCCACGAAATCAGTATATTCCCCAATGCAGGTGGACTGGTTCGAAATGTCCTTGAGGACTGTGACCTGGGGTGGAACTATTGGGTTTTTCCCCTTAGAGGATATCGGCGGCGCCATGATCTTTGGCACGGTCATCGTGATCCCTTTCCCGTTCTTCCCGGGTACGATTGCTGGCGCGCCCCTTATATGGTCTGCCCCGACCACCATCACAGAACTGTCGATGGAGCAAAGTAACTTCTTTATCAGTTCTGGCGAGCCGCTGGTCTTTAGCATATCCAGCGCAGCCGGGTCAACCATGAACCCGGATTCTGCAAAAATCTGTATTATCTCGCCGGTCTCCATGTCAGGAACATATATTTGTTAAAAGGGATAAGATTTTTCATCGGAAAACTTTATGCATTCCTGACCGATATAAATCCCCTGATGCCTCTGCTTGAAAAACTGAAAAAATTCTACCGCAGCGACAGCTTCTGGGCAGGACTCTTACGGGATGCCCTGTTTGTGATCGCGATCGTGGTTGTTTTTTCCTCGGTTTCCCAAATTGCGCTGGGGCTCTGGACGCCTATGGTAGCAGTGGAAAGCGGCAGCATGATACCACATATACAGATAGGGGATATCATACTTGTGGAGAGTGTAGATCGAATTGATGTCGTGACGTATATGGATGGAAAACAGAACAACTATACCTCATTTGATGATTACGGCGACGTGATACTGTACATGCCCTACGGACGGGAGGGCGTTACTCCGATAATACACAGGGCAATGTATTACGTTGAAAAGGGAGACGAAATGTGGCATGGGGGTCCTCCGGCGCCGCATGCAGGTTATATAACAAAGGGGGATAACTCAAAAACCAATCCATCATATGACCAGCAGGGAAGCATCAGTTACATGCAGCCTGTCAAAAAGGAATGGGTCATAGGGGCGGCGCGATTTGTCCGCGTGCCTTTCCTGGGTTGTGTTTCGATAACCATAAGAGGCAATTTTGCATGCTTTAAATGATATTTTTCTGCAAAAGCCTTTATATACCCATCACTAATTAGAATCTCATAATGCCATTGCTTGAAAAAATAAAACGATTCTACAGCGGCGACAGTTTCTGGGTGGGTCTCTTACGGGATGCCCTATTTGTGATCGCGGTCGTGGTTGTTTTTTCCTCGGGTTCCCAAATTGCGCTGGGGCTCTGGACACCTATGGTAGCAGTGGAAAGCGGAAGCATGATACCACATATACAGATAGGGGATATCATACTTGTGGAGAGCATTGATCGAATTGATGTCGTGACTTATATGGACGGAAAACAGAACAACTATACCTCATTTGATGATTACGGCGATGTGATACTGTACAGACCCAAAGGACATGAGGGCGTTACTCCGATAATACACAGGGCAATGTATTACGTTGAAAAGGGAGAAGCCATGTGGATTGGAGGGCCTGCGGCGCCGCATGCAGGTTATATCACCAGGGGGGATAATTCAAAAACCAATCCATCATACGACCAGCAGGGAAGCATCAGTTACATGCAGCCTGTCAAAAAGGAGTGGATCATTGGGGCGGCACGATTCGTTCGCGTGCCGCTATTGGGCTGTGTGTCCCTGATACCCAGGGGCAATCTTGCATGCCTTAAAGGTTAGGCATACAGTTTTGTCTGGCTTGGAGGTCTGAACCCCTCGAGCTGTTTTAACCTGTAATCCTCAAAAAGCACTCTACTGGTGCTTTCGGTCGGGACGCTCAATGCTATTTCTTTTGTCCTGCCATACCTGCCCTTGCTTACCACGGTGGCATTGAGAATGCCAAGCATGTCAAGTTCTGAAATCAGGTCGGTAACACGCCGCTGCGTTAGGATATCAATCCCTATGATCCTGCACATCTGCTTATAGATATTATATGCCTCGCCTGTCGTAATGTTGCTGTCACCGATGTTATTCAGCATCACTGCGCTCAGGAGAACGAGCTTCGACTGCGTGGGCAGGGTCTTAACTACCTCGACTATCCTGTCTGTCTCTATTTTATCCTGCGCCTGCCTTACGTGCATTTCAAGCACTTTTGCGGATTTTGAGCGCTCGGACAGCTCACCTGAAACACGCAGGAGATCCAGCGCTCTCCTGGCATCTCCATGTTCCTGTGCCGCGTATGCTGCGCAGAGCGGGATCACTGTTTCCTCCAGGACGTTGGGCTTGAAAGCCGTCTTGGCTCTTTCCTGCAGTATGTCCCTGAGCTGGTTGGCATCGTATGGGGGGAATATGATCTCTTCTT
>JAHIHJ010000189.1 GCA_018899795.1 Methanobacteriota archaeon | reverse complement strand
GTTTTCCCTACAAAATATTGACCGCATTACGGCAGCCTATTGAACCGTTGGAAAAGAGAAAAATTATGAAGATTAAGTATTTAAAGTGATAAACTCACGGCTAAAACCTTTTGCTTTTTCCCTTAAGATACCGCTCTTTTTCGCTGAATATGCATCCGCAGTACTTCTGCATATAAAGTTCAAGAGCCTTTGCGATCTCGCGCGATTCCCCATACCCTTCCCTGAAATCCTCGTAATAGAACCTGACGCCATTCTCATCTGCGATCTTATTTCCGACCTCAGCAAGCATTTCATGCTTCTGGTACGGGGATATCAACAGCGTGGTCGTGAAAGCATCGAACCCCAGTACTCTTGCGGTCTTTGCAGTTTCAGTGAGCCGCAGCGTATAGCAGAACCTGCACCGGTCTTCTGCATCAAGGGCGCCGCGAAGATAGTTCTCGATGTCATAATCATCTTTATAGATCACTTTTGTACCCCTGAGTTCTACATACTTTTCAAGCGCAACTTTTCGGCTCTTATACTCCTGATATGGGTGAATGTTGGGGTTGTAAAAAAAGCCTGTAACCTCGTGCCCTTCTTCTTCAAGCCGCTTATGAGGGTAAGTAAAACACGGCGCGCAGCAGATGTGTGTAAGAATTCGCATATATCAGACTGTGCATGTCATATCTTAATCTTATGGATTTCAAAAAATTATTAAAAAAAGATGGGTAAACGCATCCGCGTTTACCTCAAATCGAGTCCATCAGGGAGATATCCATGCTCGAATCTGCAAGCATCGACTCCAGAGCAGCAACGTCCATATCAGTCCCGAACGGGTCTTCACTGGCAGAAGCGGTTGTCTCAGCAGGGGACACGGATGTCTCAACCGGTGCAACAGAATCAATTGTTTCAGCGGGGGACACCGATGTCTCAACCGGTGCAGCCGGAGCACTTGTTGAGGGCTCTGTCGGTTCTGCCGGTTTATTCCCTATGCATCCCAGGGTAAATGCCGCTACCACAAGGACTATCAGGATATATACGAGTTTCATATTTTTGCCTCCTTTAATTTCCTGAAAGGGTCTCTGTAGAGCTGCCTTCAATTGTTACCTTCCCGCGGGAGATTTTTCTGAATTCATTGACAAAGTCCTTCAATTGCTTTGCAGCGTCCTTCAGTTTCTTGACAGTGTCTCTCTGCATGCCATCACCCTGGCGCAGGAACTCCCTTGCTTCATTAGAATCTGATACTGTGCCGTCTGAGGAGAAACCGTCGTGTACCTCAAATAATTCATCGGTCTTCTGCTGGTTCTGCTTTGCGTCAGCCACAATTCTGTCAAATTTCGCAGCTTCTGCTTTGAGTTTAGTAGTATCTATGCCCTCATTCTCAAGCCTGGTGATCGCTTCATCCATCTTTACAGAGACATTGTCAACTTTTGACAGGAAGGCGTTGCTCCTGTAGTTGAGTATTATCCCGACATAGTAACGTGTCTCAAGCCTTATCTTGACCCACAGGTCTTTCAATTCGCTGTGAATAGTTGTGAAATCCCTGGCGGTTTCAGCCTGCTCCACTTTTACTTTCATCTCTTCAAGCTGTGTAATGTGCGCTTCTATGTTCCCGGAAGCATCGAATTCGATGATCCCTCTATTCTCGCGCAGTTCTACCCTGTACTTCAGTATCTCAAGATGTGAAATTGTCTGGTCAATAGCCCTCATCAGATAATCTTTGGTATTGATCTTGAGTTCTTCCCTTGACCTGTTATCGTTCGCATTTCTTAATCTCTCTCTTGCATTCTCGAAGATTTTTCTTGCCTCCTCGAATTTTTTCTTTGTATTGTCGTATTTTTCCTTATCTTTGTTATACTGTTCAGCAGGTGTTTGTATTGCTGCTACGACACCTGAGAACAGGCTCAGTATGAACACCGCAGCTACAAGCGATGCCAAGATCCGGTTTGTGTATTTCATATTGTTTCCTCCGTATTTTCCAACCGCACGATCGGCGATTGCTTACCCAATACTATATTCGCGGCATAGATAAACATACTTTTATATGAATAAAATTTAAATATTTATTAGGCTTCAGAACCCTTTACAAAGCTTTATTATTGCTTCTTTAACTTTATAATAAACTATATATACCGTCATTCAGGATTAAGAACATATGCTATGGTTCTCAAGGGGACTTCTGATAATTCTGGTTATTATTGCCCTGATCTCAGGGGCTCACGCTGCAACAGTGCAAGGCACCATTTATGCATGGTCTGATTTTGAAAAACCCCTGAAGAACGCCATACTTGAGATCGACTCGATCCCGGTCCAGTCAAGGGTTGCGACAGACGGAACGTATGTGTTTGAAAATCTCTCCCCAGGAAATTATACGATCAAGGCAAAATATTTCCGGAATAATGTCCTTGAACTTTCAGAAGAAGAGGGTTTCCAGATAGCGGAAAGTGAAGGGAAGTTCAATATAGACATTCTTCTTTTCCCACCTACAGATCCAGAACTGGAATATCTCGGAGACATCAACCTGACAGGAGACATTGAGATAAGAGGCGAAAGTGACCCGACTTCTTATATCATCCTCGTTTTCATTCTGATAGCCGCAGGCATTGCTATATATTACAGGTCATGGAAGAAAAAAACTACTGAGGCTGTTGAGGTTTCCAATGAATCTATTGCACAGCAGCCCACAGCCATGCCAAAAACCACAGAACTGCCTGAAGACCTCCACGAACTCTATGCTCTTATCGTAAAAAAGGGAGGCAGGGTTACGCAGAAAGACTTGAGGGGACAAATGAAATGCTCGGAAGCAAAGGTCAGCCTGATGCTGGATGACCTGGAAGACAGGGGTTTTATCAAAAAGATCAGAAAAGGTCGTTCTAATATCATAATAGCAGAGATATGAAAATCGGAAAATTGAAATTACACGGCGCTCTCGTTCTTGCCCCAATGTCAGGCATGACCAACCTGCCGATAAGGCTGCTGTGTAAAAAATACGGCGCTTCCCTGGTTTATTCAGAGATGATATCAAGCGAAGCGATAGTGCGGGAAAACCCGAAAAGCATCTCTCGCGGTCTGATCGCGGCAGAGGAGCGGCCGGTAGGGATCCAGTTGATGGGTTCTGACCCTGAAACACTGAAAAGATCGACGCAGATACTTGAGAGAATATATGAGCCTGATATTATCGACCTGAACTTTGGCTGTCCTGCCCAGGAGGTCGTCAGGAGCGGATGCGGCGCTGCGCTGCTCAAGAACACCGGCATTATCAGGGAGATCATAGAACGGCTCACAGGCTCGCTGGATGTGCCAATTACAGCAAAGATGAGGATACTGGATAGTATTGACAGCACTGTTGAAATTGCGCAGACTATCGAGAAAGCAGGCGCTGCTGCTCTTACGGTTCACGGGAGGACGCAGAAGCAGGGTTATTCCGGAAAGGTAAACCTGGAGACAATAAGAGCCGTAAAGTGCGCCATTTCCATCCCTGTTATCGCGAACGGGGACATCAGGGATGAAACGTCAGCATGTCATGCGCTTGAATATACGCAATGCGACGGGCTCATGATCGGGCGCGCTGCTGTTGGCGATCCATACATATTCCGCAGGATATCGCATTATATCGAAACAGGTGAATTGCTGCCTCACAGGACGTTCGATGAACGACTGGATGATTTTTTTGAGTACGCGAAGTTGTGCCGAAGATATGAAATGCTTTCATACAGAGATATTAAGATAAAAGCGCAGAGGTTCCTTAAGAACAGGGCGGACATAAAATCAGTGCGCAAACGGATGAATGGGGCTATTGATATTGATTCGATAATGGAGATCATGGAAGAAGCAAGAGCCACTAAAGGAACCCTTCAAGTTGTTTGCTGAGGCGAAATCATGTATCCCCCGAATCCTATCGCCCAGAGAAATATGAAAACGGAGCTTTAACTATTCTACTTGCCGCAATAGCCGCAAGCGCTCCAAAGAAGAAGGTTATGAATGATACGATCCTAAAAAATGAATATCCAACTAAAATTTCCCCTTCCGAAGCCTCTCCACTTCCTCTCCCCCGGGTATCCTCAACACAAAACATCCATGGCAGGGCTTGACATAAGGCAGGATCACATCACCTGCATCAACAGCCAGAGGAATAGGCGGCAGCCCTACCAGATAATTATCAAAAATCTTAAAACCAGGAGGTACATAAAATATCTCCTTAAAATTCTTCGTTATAAAATCCGCGCACTCCTTAAAACCGCTGTTGGGCAGCAGTATCTCATAATTCATTTCGTCAATGCAGCCCATGACTTCACCCCGTCTATCTGCGCCCGCAGCGGTGTTGGATTATGAACAGCCTTGGCGGCGATGATGACCGAATCCCCGCTGGCTTCGATAAGAGGCTCTATTTCCTTCCCGAAGATCACTGCAACGGTCTTTGCTTTTGAGAGTGATTTCACTGTAGCAAGATACGATATCCCGCTGTCACTGTGTATGAACACGAAGCACAGGTCAGTTTCCAACTTCTTCTCAGCAAGGGCGCCGATGCACCTGTCAAGGTCCATCACCTTTTTGATATAGTGCTTTTCAGGGTCTGAGTTAAGAAGCAGGCTGATAGCTGCCTTGTTGCCCGCAGCTACCACTTCAAACCCCTCGATGTTCAGTTTATTGGCAATATACAGCGCAGCCGCGGTCTGCACTGGCAGTTCGGGGCAGCCCATCATAAGAAGCGCTTTCATATTATATTCTTCTCCTTTGATCGTCTATAATATTCTATTCGCTGGCTCAGGACGCACCCTCCACCCCGTATGCCGCCTATGGGGTTTTTCGGAACGCCCATAGAGTTCATACAGCGCGCCATCACTGCGGCGCCTCGTGCAAGCCCGTCGTCAACGAAAACCACATGGTCCCTGGGAGAATCAAAAAGCTCGAGTTTCTTAATAGCGTTCAATATTAGATATGGTTTGCAACCTGTTATTGCTGCCCTGCCCGTTAGCCCGATGGAAGT
>JAHIHJ010000188.1 GCA_018899795.1 Methanobacteriota archaeon | reverse complement strand
TCTGCCACGGCGAGCCAACCTTTAAAGGAACACGCATACTTGTAAAAGATGTTCTCGAACAGATAGCAAGCGGCATGGATTGGGAGGCAATCATCGAAGAATGGCGCGGGTCATTGAAAAAAGAAGCTATTGCTGAGGCTGGACGAAAATATACCAGAAAACCAGCGGCAGCTACTGCGAAGTCGTCGTATCCAGGTTCGCCAGATCGGTCATGATATCGGCAGCCGGGGAATGAAGGATGAAGCCATAATACCGCTCCTGCATCGACACCGTTCGATGACGTTTTTCACCCGGGATCTGGGTTTTTACCAGAGTAAGCTATGCCATTCAAAATACTGTATAGTCTGCCTATCTGTAGGTCAATATGATGTGGCCAGCTTCATTCGCCGGTTCTTACATCATCCAGAATTTAACACCAGCATCAAACGAATGGGAACAGTAATTAAAGTGACTCATCCAGGAATGCGGATATGGCAACTTCATGCCGAAAAAGAAGATGAAATTGAATGGTATGATTGAGTGATGCAACTGACATCAACCCCATCCCCCACCACCCCCTATGAAATGCGCCCTCGTCTGCCCATAAATCATAACGAGCCCGGCGCTCCCCAATATGTGCATATTAAGAGTCTGGCATCAGAAGAACATAGAGCAGTATTAACAGCAACAGAAAGACTTTTTGAGAATAAAAGCTACTATTATGACTGGATTGAAAAAATAATACGTACAAAAAGATGAAATTCAACATTAAACAATACATTGTTAACTCAAACCCATTTGTGCTAATTACAGAATGGTCGAAAAAGATCAGTTTCCCTGGTTTTGATCGTTTACCCCTGTATTACGTTGTTAGTTATTTTTTAAGAGCTATGCAAAAAGAAGCGATCACTATGCGTGCTTCTTCTTTGGCGTTCAACTTTTTGATGGCGATTTTTCCTGCATTGATATTTATATTTACCCTTATTCCTTACATCCCTATAGAAAACTTTCAGGATGAGATTTTTACATTACTGCAGGAATTATTGCCCCATAATGCATTTGAGGCAACTAAATCAACCATTGAAGATATTTTGAAGCAGCAACGCAGTGGTTTACTTTCATTAGGTTTTGCTTTGTCTTTATATTATTCTACAAACGGTATTATTGCCATGATGACTGCTTTTAACTACTCTTATTCCAGCACAGAAACCCGAAGTGAGTGGAAAAAAAGATTGATTTCGCTTGGTCTGGTTGCTATTTTAAGCACCCTGGTTTTTGCCTCCGTTTTACTAATTATTTTTAGCGGAACTGCCCTGAACATCCTGGTTGAATACGGATGGCTTAAAGGATCATTAACAGTTACCATGATCCAGATCGGAGTATGGCTGATCATTCTTTTGCTTTTATTTTTTGCATTTTCCTTTCTCTATTACTACGGGCCAAGTAAGCGAATGAAATACCGTTTTATTTCCGCAGGCTCTACCCTGGCAACAATACTTACCATTATTTCATCAATGGGATTTGCGTATTTTGTAAATAACTTTGGTCAATACAACAAATTATACGGTTCCATTGGAACATTGATTGTGGTTATGCTCTGGTTGTATATCGCCTCCCTTGTATTGCTAATAGGCTTTGAATTAAACGCCAGCATTAGCCGCGCTCGTGACTGTTACGAGAACATTGATCTCAAAATATTAGACGAAGTCGAACAAAGTTGTCCTGATGGCATAATTCATTCTCATGAATCTGATCAGAAATCATGAAGTTAATGAAAGGAGAGGATCAGCAATAATACAGCAAGCCAGCCTCATCATTAGAAAAATGCGAAATACCTTCCCTATCCGGACCCATCCTCTCGCCGCGCCCCCAGAAATGCGCCACCTGCTGCCCTAATCATAACCTGCCCAGCGCACTCTCTCTACGGGATAAAACGAAATCCCCGGAGAAAAAAAAATCACATCCTCTCAATCCTCATCCTGAATTCCTTCCTGTGCCGCTTCTCCTCATCCAATATGTGCTTCAGCACCCCAACCACTTCATCATCATCGATAAGACCTATCTGCCTCTTATACATCTCAATAGCCCCAGTCTCATGAACAACCTGATGCTCAAGCTGGCTTCTCAGAGTATCACCACCGAAATCAAGCTCCTGATGCTCCATACTGGGCTTCCCGCCGCGCTTCACGATAAGGTCGGCAAGCCAGTTCATATGCCTCATCTCATCAATGGCTATAGCCTCAGTAACCCTGCTTGGGTCGCACTGTGGCATTATGAAGGCGTTGCGCACGTATATCATCGTGGCTTCGATCTCATGGACAAAAGCTTCGTTCAATAAACGGATCTTTTCTTCGTTATTCAAATATTAATCCTCCATATAGCATCAAGTAAATTGTTATTTTATGATCTTTTTATCCCATATTTCACTGTTCTTAATTTCGCCTTCCTCAGACTGTTTCTTAAACATATCAAGACTTAACTTGCCTTTTGCGGTCAACAGATAGATCACTATCGCCCCTATGGCGATTATTGCTCCAAGAGCCAAGAATACATTGAACTCTCCTTCCTTTACTTCGACCAGTTTCTTCTGCCCGAGCACTTCGATAGTATAATTACCTGGTGGCAGCGCTATTTCTTTATTGAAAGTTACATCCTTAACTTCCCCTGCTGCTATTTCCACTGGTATCGAATCCACCTCTGTGTTGTTGATTATTAGCCCAACAGGAAGAGTAGCTGCCTTGGTTCCAATATTTGTGATATTAACCCTTATTTCTACTTTTTCATTCGAGAAGATCACATCATTGACCCTGATATCAAGAGCCTGGAACTCAGCAAAAGGCACCCTGACCTCTATGTCCCTTGCTACTGAGACAAACCCGGTCATTGATGCGAATATCGTGTGAATCCCGCTATCTTCCAACATGAAGTTAAGGGAGCCTGCGTCATCAGTTACACCGATAGCCTTATTATCAAAATTCACAGTTGCTCCGGCAACCGGCATGTCTTTATTCAATACCCTTATAGTAACGTTCCCTAACTGGTTCCCTTTTACAGGAGCCTCAATGCTCAGCCTGTTCTCAACATAGCCTTGGACAACCAGTTCTTTGCTGGTCTTCTGGTAGCCGAGTTTGGTGGCCGTTATATTATAAGTGCCGCCCTTCATGGTTTTTTCAAGGGTCAGTTTAAGCGCACCATTACTGTCGGTCTGCCCCATGTCTGAATTAATGGTTATAAATGCCGCTTCAACGGGTTTTCCTCCTGCTGTGACCTTCACATTGATAGCCTCGCCAGCAGTGGCTTTAGAAGGCGCATCAATTAAAAGCTGACCTGAAATCATGTCTGGTGTAACATAAACAAAAGGATAGAATCTTACATCGCCTGAATTTGCCACCTTGAAGCTGATATTTCCCATGATCTCCACTGTGTTACCTGAAGACAGTCCCAGTGTATTAGCACTTACCATTTCAATACCCCTTGAAGTTACTGCCTCGACCTCCATTGCCCCGAACCTGTCACCAGGTTTAACAGATGTGAATGTCTCAGATATCTGGAAAACGCCCCTGCCCATAGCTGCGGTCATTTCCCTGCCCCTGAAGATCGCATCAAAGTGAACGGCTATTATGGGAAGTTCATCTTCGTTGCCAACCTCTTTAGTGTAAATGTAACTATCGCTTCCGGTTATGACGTCGGAATCCACTTCTACCCCATCCTTCAATAATGATATCAATACCTGTCCAGTTCCTGCGCCGATATCTACGTCTTTTATCTTAAGCACATATCCCTCTTTCAATGTCAGAGTGCTGCCCTGTGAAAGCGTGCGCTTTGTATCGTCATCAAGAAGGACTTTATGCAGTTGAAGGGTGCCGAGCGTACTTTTTGATTCCATGTTTGATATCACGCTTTTTGCAGTATAGCCCGCGAAATACCTGTCTACCATGAACCCTAAAACCTGATAAGTGCCAAATTGCGAGTAATCAAAGCTAACCTCTTCAGCAGAAGTTGAGTATCTTAACTTCCCCCTTGGGATGGTTCTACCGCTAATGCTTTCGATCGTTAGTTTCTCTTTTCCCACGTCATGGTCCATATCATAGTAAAAGCCCAGGTTCGTGCCGCCGATGTTAAGACCGAAGTTCCTGGTGTTCCATTCATATGTCTTTGGATTTGACGGTGGATATATTGTACCCCTCATCTCGAACGCGCCAGTCCTTTCCACGGAAAGGGCGAAACGCAGCGTGCTGCTGTCAGCCACTACTATTTTCAGGTTTCCCACAAGATCAACAGTATTTCCTGACGACAATGATAATGAGTTCCGGTTGCTCATATCTATCCCACTGGAACTGATTGAGCTTATCTCAAGTTCACCGTATCTGTCCCCGCTTTTTACCTGTGTAAATGATTCAGATATCTGGAAGACGCCCCTGACAAATGCCGCGTTCAATTCTCTCCCCCTGAATACCGAGTCAAAGTGGACACCAAGCAACGGAACATCGTCCACCCCCCCCAGTGTTGCAGCATATATGTAGTTATCGTTGCCGGCGACAACATCGGTGTCAACTACATCCCCGTCTTTGAACAGGGTTACCATTACCTGTCCAGGTCCTGCGCTGATATCGACTTCTGTCATTTTAAGCACATATCCTTCTTTCAGCGTCATTGTACCCCCTTCATTGATCACGCGTTTTCCGTCGTCATCAAGGATAACCTTATGGAGCTGGTTGCTGCCAAGAATGCTTATTGCTTCGTTACTGGATATGGCGCTGTTGCGGGAATATCCGGCAAAATACTTATCAGCCATGAACCCGATCACCTGGTACCTGCCGAATCCAGAGTATTCGAATTCCACCTCAATAGGCATGGTCTTGTAAGTGAGATCTCCCCTGTTTATGGTCCTCTTGATATCCCTTATGGTAAGCTCCTCAGTGCCCAGGTTCTCGTCAAGATTATAATAAAACCCGGCAAAGCTGTGCGAATCCCATGTATATTCAGTCGGCATTCCCTGCTCCCATACCCTGTTGCCAGACGCCGCATCTACAGGCATTACGAGCATTAAAATCAATACCGTTATTCCGATCGATACCCCAAAGGTACGACCTCTGTTAATATTCTCCTTGATCATCCATATCACCTTAGTGGTATTATTATCACTGTTTTTAGTACAATTATGGTGATTACCTGTAATGTATAAAAACCCTGCTACTCAAATAAATCACTCATGAGCATGAATGCGCCATCGCACTTGAAGCGGCTATTTATAAGCCAGGCGTAATAATTGTTCTTATTCGCTATTATTCACCGCTTCAGCACACTTAAACCCTGCAACAATAGACCCGTTCATGCTCCTCTCAGGATAGTTCGCCTCTGAGAACATACCTGCAAGGTAAAGACCTTTGATTTTTGTCTTATATGGAAGCACTTTTTTCCCGTACCCTGTTTCATAAACTGGCGCAGTGTCCAAATCCCTGCGCAGTCGCCACCATTTAACATTTTTCCGAAATCCTGGAAAGAGCTTTTCAAGACCTTTAAGATATAGCTCAGCGACCTCATCATTACTCTTTTTCCACAGTACGCTCTCAGGATTCTGGAAGTAAGAAGTTACATACATCAAATGTTCCCCATAATCCGATCCAGGAATGAAGTTGGTATGCTCTATCACGGCTCCGAAAAGGACATCGCCTTTGATGTTAAGCCAGTAGATATCATCCATCACCTTTTCACGGAGTCCAAAAAGAACACATGCGGTGCCCTGATAATTTATGTCAGTGTCAATTCCTGAAAGCTTTGAATCTATTATTTTTTCAAGGCTGTGAGGGGAGACAGTTGATATTACCCTGTCACAATCAATACGCTTTCCATCCACAACAACCCCTTTGACAGCCCCGTTGACGACATCGATCCTGTATACGCTGCCTTTTATTATTTTACATCCTTTCTCTTTG
>JAHIHJ010000187.1 GCA_018899795.1 Methanobacteriota archaeon | reverse complement strand
TATAAATTGGAAGAAAACCAACTTTCTTCTGTATCTCTAAAAGTAAAGGAATCAATACACCTTTCTTGCCTTTATAATTATTTATTATTGAATCAACCTCTTTCATTTCTTCTGGTTGCAATTCATTCTTTCCATATATTACCCTAATATCCATTTTCAATCTATTCTTATCTTCTAATAATTGTTTGATTCTATCATTTATTCTTAGAAAAGGGCTTATCAATATTAAATTTTCATTTGCTTTATTTATTAACTGTTCGAGGTGAAAAGATACTCCTGTTGTAGTCAAAAATTTTGCCATATTTATTACCCATTTTTTTTATTGAAAGTTAATGATTAAATGCAAATACCATATGAAGTATTTTCCTATGGTTTCACTACGTAAGACTAAAAATATTTAATGCCCCGCCTCTGCATGCAGTGCCGCATACCTCTCGGTTATCAGCGCCCTCTTCAGCCTGAACATCACCTTCTGCTTATCCATACCATACTGCTCAACCAGCATCTTGATAAGCCTCTTTTTTGAAGCGCCCTTGAGAGCCATCTCTCCCATGATGCCGTCCACGAACTCCTTTGTCGGGTCAGCTTCTTTTGGTTTTGCCACTTTAACTGCGGCTTCAGGGGCAGGCTTCTCTGACGTGTTGACAAGATCAGTTTTCATCACACCCATCTTCACAAGCGGAGACGGCTCTGTTTTTACAACTTCCTTACCTGCTGCTTTTTCAATTGCTTTCTCTTCTGCCATTTCCATCACCTCATTATCTCAACAGGCGTTAGCATTCCTTTCTCTATCCCGAACTTTTTCCCTGTTATCAGCACATTATCCTGCACTGGCGCCACCTTGAATTTCTTCTCTATGGATGCGCCGTTGGACTTGATCTTAAGCGTTCCGCCCTTCAAGAGCTTGAGCGCCCTTGCTGTGTTCAGGCTCAATTCCACGAAGTCATTATCATCAGCAATGTTGAACCACATGAATGGATTGTAAACGCTAACAAGCGCAGTTTTTGCCTCAGTAGGTTTTGCCGCTGCCTGTATCGCGCCGTAGGCTGGTCTGTCGTACTTCGGAATAGTAAACTCATCTACTGCCGTTATTCCTATCGCCTTTTTCACGGAGTCGTGAAGGGCATTGAACTCAAATTTCGCGCCTGCAATGATGCCAAGCGCATCCAGTCCATTAGTTCCTGCACCGCCAAGAGCCTGCGCTCTTCCCTCGTTATTGATAAGAGTACCCTTTTTCTTATACAGCGGTTCATGGGCTATGATGATGTTTGCTTTTGATGATATGGCGCTCCCTGTCTGCACGATCAGGTTCGTAAGTTTCCCGAGCGTCTCTGCGGGTATGATTGCGGGGTCTGATTCCAGGCAGAACAGCGTCTTTATCGTTCCTTTGTTGATATCTTCAATAAGCTGCGCCAGCGACTTCTGCTTTGCGTCCTTTGACAGCAGATACGCCCCCGTGGAATTTGCGAACGGTTTGAGGAAAGTTATTTTCGCGCCAGCGTTCTTTGCAAGAGCCAACACGCTTTTTACCTGCTCCGTATCCGATAGCGGATGGAAATCAGCGATAACCAGCGAATCTTTTGTGAGCTGAAGTTTTGAAACATCTGATGGGTTTATCGTTTCATTGGCAACAGGCAAAGCCTTCCACCACACTGCTGTAATCTTTGCGCCCTTGGTCTTTGCCGAAAGCAGACGCCTCAATATAAGCGGATACTGTTCATAAGGGTCGATAAAAAGAACGATGTGTTTTGCTGCTTCGATCTCGCTATAAGGAATTCCCACGCTCAATGTCTGATAGGTATCTTTTGGGAGCGCCTCGAAGTTGACTCCTGTGCAAAAATATGAACCTGCAACTTTCTGGAATGCCAGAAGCTCTTCACTTGTTGTATTACCGAAAGAGAGGAATGCGGCACTGCCTGCTGAAATTCTCTTTGCAGCTTCTTTTGCCGCATCTTCAAGCGTGACTTCCTTTCCGTCGATCATCGAATTTGCCGGTGCATACAGCTTTGGAAGGCTTATCCCGAACCTGCACAGCTTTCCTGCATTGGCAGGCGAAGACTTCCTGAAATCAACATCAATAACCCCATTCTCACGTATGTAAAGCCCGCATCCGAAATTACAGCCCGGGCATATTGTTGAATAAACATTACTGCTCATTCAAGAACCTCCTTTTTGTGTTTCTTGACAAATGGACGAAGAGGTGATAATCCTGATGAATCCTTGAATATCTCTGTGTTCTCTGTGAACTCTGTGGTAGAAACTCCGTCACTTACAGGATTTATATCCATGATCCTATTACGAACATCAACACTATCCATGATCCCTTTGCGAACATCAACACCAAAACCCAGAGGAGTTAATCCTGGAGAATTCCCCAGTGTCTCTAAGTTCTCTTTTGGCACCATCCCTTTTCCCAATGAACCAAAGAAATCAGGAGCAGACCTGCTCTCTTCTTTCTTTTTCTGGTTCCTTTTAATACTATGATCTTCACTCATTTAACTTCACCTCGAAATACGGTGGTTTTCGCATATCCATCCCGGGTTCATATTTCAACTGCTCCTGTATAGGGTTCGCAAACATCCTGTACAGCCTTGTGAGAGGGATATCGACCGGGCAAACATCAGTACATTGCCCGCATCCAATACATGCATCCGCAAGGTGGGTGAACCGAACTAGATGGTACATGGACATCTTATATGCATCACCGCGCAGATGGTATTCGGTGCATTTTGAAACAGCCCCGCATGAGCACGTCGGGCACACGGTCTTACACGCGCCGCAGTCTATGCAGTGTTCAAGTTCTTTCCTGAAATACTCAAGTCTGCCGTTCTCGATCGGAACAAATATCTTACCTTTCCACTTCTTACCAAGGTCTTCCATCACGCCTTTAATCTTAGCGCGTATTGCAACTCCTTTCTCATCGGGTTTTTGCACCTGCACATATCCTGCGTCAACAGCATTCTGAAGCAGCTTTGCGCCCTTTTCAGAATTGATCTCAACAAATGTGGCTTTTCCCACAAGGTCTCCGATAACGCCCCAGTTGCCGCATGCGATATCGGAATTATTTGGCACTTTTATCGTGCAGTAACGACAGCTTTCGCGCCTTCCGTATCCTTTCTCTTCAAGCTCGTCAATCGTGATAGCATGTTCTTTTCCATCCTTTGTCTCAAAGATCAACTTACCCTTCTCGATCTCTTCACCGTGGACATCTTCAGGTTTTATCTTATACATCACTTCAAGCATCTCACGCGTTACAACCGGATGCATCGAACCGCCGCAGTTCAGACCAACAATGAATGTATTATCAAGATTGATCGCATTACGCTTTCCCTGCTCGATTATGGCGCGCGCATCGCATCCCTTCGCCGGGAGTGCTACTTTCAGTTTCCTGTCAGCTATGAGCTTTGCAAAATTGCTGGGTACAGAGTGCAGGGAGCCAGCAGAATTCAGAACCTCGTTCACATCTGAAGTAATTATCGGAACAGCTTCGAACTCGTTTATCTTCTTCAAAACAACAACAGCATCCACAAGCTTCTTCTCAAGCGCCGCTGCAAGCATCGAAGTCACAAGACCGCCTGAGCCTCCGCGCTTTCTTACATCTTCCTTGGTTGACCAGCCAACATACATTTCTCCTTTCTGCATCTACACCACCCCCTCAGGTTTCAGAGGACTTGGACCGAGTTTCTTTATCTGCGCTGTCACATCGCGGATGAAATTCGCGAACCTCT
>JAHIHJ010000186.1 GCA_018899795.1 Methanobacteriota archaeon | reverse complement strand
GATCGGGTATCTGCAAATATAATAGAGATTAGACCATCAATATGTACCGTAGGAACTACGGGAATTAACGACCGTCAAGGACTTTCAATAGAGAGCCGATGCAGCGGTACGCCCAAGCCCTTTAGGGTTGGGTAGTTCACTATTTTAACCTTGCCCCAACTGCAGCCCAATCGATAGCCTTGAAAAAAGCCTCGATATAATCCGCTTTCTTGAGCCCGTGATCCAGCATGTAAGCATGCTCAAATACATCCATGACAAGTAGTGGCGTCGCGCCTGAGAGATGTCCCGCATCGTGCTCATTTATCCATGTATTGAAGAGACGTCCCGCGGCTGCATCATGGTACAGCACGATCCATCCTATGCCCCGCATGGCTCCTGTCGCCCTGAAATCCTTTTCCCAGTTCTCGTAAGAGCCGAAATCCGCAGCTATCTTTTTAGATAAATTACTATTTTTATCATTCGGTTTGCCGCCTTTGACCATATTCCCGAAATATAACTCATGCAGCCTCATCCCATTCCATTCCCAGCCGAACCTTCGCTTTAGCTCTGCATACTCGGGAGTAGATGTCTTTCCTTCCTTTGCAAGAGCAAAAAGTGCGTCGCTGACTTTGTTCGTGTTCGTTACATAGCCCTGGTACAGTGTAAAATGGTTCTTCAGCAGAGTATCGCTAAGACCACTCGTTCCGAGCAGAGCGTCAAAATTTTTTTGTTCGTATGGCATATTTTTTAAACCCCTGTATTCTAAGATAGTTTCGAAGCGTATTATACTTTTTCTGAATTGTTTTCTCCTTGGGCTGTAGGGATAGCTTGCTTAAAAAGAATATCTCACAATTCCATGCAAAAAAAAATCCCATTGAAAATTAAATAAAGATAATGGGGTAAATTCACTGAGGAATTACACCCATCATTCCAGGAACTGGACTCATCGATATCGTAATCGCCGCTATTATTGATCCCATGACTAAATATATCACCATCATAGCAACTATTATTACGATAGTGTAAGTCAATGCTTTGTCTGCAGGTGTTTCCATGAGTACCGGGATGCCGAGATAGAGAATATATAATCCATAGAGTGCAAACAGCAAACCAATAATGCCTAGTGCTGGTATTATATTGAATATACCTCCCAAAAGCATCGGTGTGTATGAATATGCTGCAAGCTTCATTGCCTGAATCTCATTTTGTTTTGAGGTAAAGTTCGGGGCAAGAGCATTGATCACGAGACCGGTTACATAGAAACCCGCAATACTCAAAATATAAGTCAATATACCGCCAACAACTGCCGCTTCGATCGATCTCCCAAACCACCCCATTCCTATGAACCCCCAGCCAATAATATAAGCAACCGCCGGTATTATTGCCAGGATCGCTATATATTGCTTGATAAGGTATTCCTTACTTATTTTTTCAGACTTCACTTTGTTCAATTCAGCTTGCGGATTTTGTACAATTCTGACTGCCCGATCTATTTGTTCCATATTATTTCACCTCAAGGATTATTTACTTCATTTTCACTTAATACTTTTCCGGATGAATCTTTCATTATCATTGCACTGTATTTTCCGTCCTGAGTGTAATATTGCAAATAAGATAAAGATTCCATCCCTGCTACAGCAACCTTGCCTTCTGCTTCACATACCTGTCTGCCTTTATAAGTTGTTATTCCTTTTATGATCAGGTTAGCTGAACCCTGGTTGCCGGGCGCCTTAGAAGAATATGTGCTTGTAGTTCCCGCTTTGCACCATTCAGGTCCCGCGCCCACACCTTCAGACACGGTTATTTTTCCTTCAGGTGTTTGTATCTCGGTACTTGTTTTTTCAGTACAACCTGAAAAAATCATTACCGCTATTATCGATAAAATAATTATTCATTTCATATACTCCCTCCAAATTAATACTTGAAAAGCATTTCAAGTATAATCTAATAATTATTATCAATTATACTATAAAAAGTTAATGAGAACTGATTTAAATTTCCCAGAAACGCTTTGCAATTGCTTCGATGTTATCTAATTGTGTCATCTGAACTTCCTCAACAGCCTGTCATAAAACTCATTCCCCGCTTCCTTCCTCGCCAGCCTCTCCACAATAAGCTCCGGGGTGCTGCGCGCAAGATAATTATACCTTGGATTCCTGTCCACGATAAGATTGAAGTTCTCATCCAGTCCCTTCGCCTCGATCCCATCCACCCGTATCTCACGGTCTGTATTCTTCAGTATCGCCTCTGCAAGATGGCTCACGAATACGCCGATACCTTTGTTATCGTCAAGCTCTTCAAGTATCCCGGAGATTATTTTTGCAGATGCGCCCGGCTCAGTGATGGATTCCATCTCATCGGCAAGGACGATCTTACTCTTCATGTTCGCAACAGCAGAGAAATTCCTTATCGTGCTCTCAAAAGCCCCTGCATCCATCGTGCCTCTTGACTTCCCGAAATAGTAGAATTCCTCCACAAGACCTAACTCGCAGCGCTCTGAAGGAACTGGAAAACCCATGTGGGCAAGTATCACTGTCTGCGCCAGCAGTTCAAGCGTTGAAGTCTTACCTCCCGAATTAACGCCGCTTAGCAGGACAACGCGGGCATCTTTGAGTTTCTTTATATTGCCATTAAAGCTCGTTGACCCGACCGTGTAATTTATCGGCACTACATTCTCCAGAAAGAGATTTCTTCCGCCTGCGATCCCTATGCCGCTGCCGCTGATCACCGGCATGCACAGGCTGAACCTGCGCGAAAAACATGCTATTGAGTAACCAACATCAAAATCAAGAACTTCTCGCACGATGAGGGAAGCTGTCTCCTTAAGTTTTGAAAGCTCGCGCGCGCTATCTCTTAAAAGGATAAGCTTTCTAGAATTAATGGTTCGGAGCAGATGGTTTTTCAGCACGTCCACTGCGCGCCTGTCCACCCTGACTGGGTGCGATACTTCATCGCTGAAGAAATTATTAACGAATTGCGACTCGGCAGTATTCAATCCAAGTTCAGCCGCAAGAGCACGAATGGCATTACCCGTGACCGTATTATATTTCTCCCTTATCTCCTTTTCAAAAAGCTGGCTTGCGCTTCCATCCATTGCAGTAAGAAGATCAAAACCCTTAACAGTAACTGAACTTTTCTCAATAAGAGAGCCGAATTCAAGAGCCGCCTGCGTTTCCGCCCCGGCGACAGCTTCGTTCAAACGTTCATATATCAGGGTGCAGCGGTCTATCCCAGTGTCTATCCCGCTCTTTAAGTCTGCATTTGCACAGAGTTTTGAGAGACCGTGAGACAGCCGTTCGATCTCCTCAATTTTTATCTTGTTGCAAAAATCCGGGGCGCACCGCCTGATGATCCTGAACACCGAAATAGCGCTGCTTATCGATTCAAGGTTCTTCGAAAAGAAAGCCAGTTCTTTCTCAGGAGCTACCTGCCAGGTCTCCAGTTTCCTTATGTCCACGACCTCAACATCGATGTCCTCAGGAAAATCCATGCCTGCAAGAGCGCTGCTCATAAAAACATAAGAATACCCGCGCGCAGTGTCCACAGCTTCTCTTACATCTGAAACCAGGTGGACGCTGACCGGGAAATTCCTGGCGGCTTCGAACTCCTGCGGGTTGGTCGCGATTATGACCCTGTCCCTTATTACCGGAATGCTCATGCCTGTTTTTACAGGTCTTACTTTAGATAATAAGCCTGAAAGTTCCCCTTCATCCAGCTTACCTGACATATCAATAATACTTTGAAGTTCTTTTTGCGTTTTCAGTATCTTTTCTTTCCTGCCTGACGGGTATGGAAAGTATAACTGCAGTTTGCTTTTTGCATGATCCGTGTGCGCGCAGTCGGATATCAATGCCATGATATTCTTATATATTTCGTAGGTTTCCCCGGTCTTAAGAAAATCCCTTATGCTGAAGCCTTCATTTGCAGCAAATGCTTCCAGTACAAGAGAGATAGCAGATCTTTCTGTCATCCCTTCTATTTCGCTCAAGTTTGCGATGTCTCCATTTAATATCGCATCAAGCGCCTTATTTTCCGAGCCGAAATGCTCAATGAACCGGCTGGCGGTTTTCTCTCCGATCCTGGGTATGTCCTTCAAACTCTTAATCATTAAAACCCTTTTAGTTCCTGAATGTCATATCCATAGGGCTCATGATTTAAAAAATATTCGTATCAGGAAAAGGAAGAGCTATTTCAGATACCTGAAATAAAATGCCAGCATAAGGATCATAAGGGCAAGGATCGAAATAAATCCGAGCGTGGCTGCACTTATTTTGTATTCGTACATTATTCCAAGACTTTTTATTATAACACCAATACAGAACGCCAGGACTGGAAAAAACGACAGCATTTTATACGTTGGAGTCAAGGGGTAGAGAACACTGCGCCCTTCGAGGGCGCCGATGAATCGTACTCCTTGAATAAATACTTCGTATGAAAAATCGAATTTTTTCATACAGTATC
>JAHIHJ010000022.1 GCA_018899795.1 Methanobacteriota archaeon | reverse complement strand
TATCATAGCGCTATCAGTTGCATTCTTACCTACAGTATTTCTAAATTGTTGCATTGGCTGGAATGCCACATTGCTAATTGCATCCTTCCATCCATTCATATTTGATGTAGTCCAATCTCCATAGATGCGTCTTATTGTAATTTGACCGTATTTGCCAGTCTCAGCCAACATTTTTTCAATTAGCACTTTATAGCTTATTAAATTTTGGCAGCAGCCTGTCGAAATACTTCACCACAACGCATCCTTCAACACATTTCCCGCATCGCGTGCATTCCTTCCCGATCAAAAGATGCGGCTCAAGATTTATTGCCCCAACAGGGCATACTTTCAGGCACACCCCGCATTTCGTGCATTTTTTCACCCGTATCAACTGTTTTGCAGTGCTCTCAAAAAGAGACCGGGCATCTTCCCTGCTTCCTGCATTCACCGAGATATGCCCGGATGAGAATATCTTGACGCTTGAGTTATCCTTTCTTATCAAAAGCACGCCGAGGTCTTCGGAGAACACATTATCCCCAAGCATATTTGCGATATTCCGTGCTTCTTCAGGCATGATCCCTGCCACCCTCCCTTCCATCGTGTAACCTCCGGTCTTGCAGGGCGAGACGCCACCTGTAACCACGATGCTGAACTCTTCCTCACCGCCTTTCGCCGCTGTATTTATCCCAAGTTCTTCAGCCAGGCGCACCATCTTCGGCGGCAGGCTCTTCCAGCGCCAGAAGCCGTGATCGATGAACTTTTGTGAGAGACCGTGATCTTTTGCCCAGCCAAGCAGGTACTCGTTCCAGCGCGCGAACAGTTCGGGATGCAGTTCTTTGAACCTGTAAAATTCTGCGCTTAGTTCCGAAGGGCAGAGCCAGCAGCCCACACGCTCAAAGCCCATGTCATACAGGGGATTGTACTTGAGCCGGCGGTAGAAAATATACAGCCATACCTCGATGGCACGCCAGTCGCGTATGGGGAACACGCTCACCTGCCCGGGAATAAAGGGGTTCTCTTCCTTGGGCGCGATGCGTGAGCGTGCGAAGGACTCGTGTCTCCTCTTTCCGTCGATCGTGAGGCACTTTTGTCCCCCGCGCGTGCATTCCTCCATGACCGTATTGATCGGCGCAAGCTTACATACCTTGCAGCACCACCTGAAGTCCTTTGCAGGAGGACCAAAACTGGGCAGGTTCTCCCAGAAAGCTCCTCCAGCCTCTACTTCGATAAGTTCGATATTGTTCTTCCTGCAGAACTCTCTGGCAAATTCCACGGTCTCTGGAAATTCAAGACCTGTGTTTGCGAAGAACACCTTTATAGGCTTCTTTACTGCGCTCCTTGTCAGGTCAAGCGTGGTGAGGCTGTCCTTCCCCCCGCTGAATGAAACATAGACCGGAGAATCCCTGAATTCTTTCTGGTTTGCTATGCCCCGGATGGTGTTCACAGCATCCTTTACAAGCCTCTTCATGTGAGGCGCATTTGCGCGGATAACTTCATCCTTTGAGGGCGTCCTGGAGAGAAAAACTGCATTTGTGGAATCTATTTTCTTAACCTTTATGGATTGCCCAGGGTTTTTCAACTCTCCGCTGTCCCTGAATGACACGCCAAAACCGGTGAGGTTCTTCGCAATTACAAGAACCGTATCGCCCTTCTTAATATCGTCAGGGCACTCAAGAATTTCAGCCCCTTCTATTGTTTTCCCGCTGAGATGACCTCCCCTGGAACATATTTTAACGAGCTTATTCCGTATCCCTGAACCTATGAGCGCGTGGGCACCTTCGATCATCAGGTCAAGCCTGAAAACAAGTTCCAGCATGTCGAACCTGAGTACCCCGAAGTGAAGACCATCTACGATTATCTCATCAGTCTTATCCTCACCCGGTATCTTGTTCAGCAGTATGAGTTTTCCTGAAAGGGGATTTGAGCCAAATGAATCCAGGATAAGTTCATTGATAATGCTATCTTCGTGGGGGGAAGCGAAACGCACGTCCCCTGGCTGTGTGAGTTCTATGGGAGCTCCTTTTCCATGGCATGATCCGCATTCTTCTTCCAGCAGCGGGACATTGCACTCAAGGCACCAGAAAATGCTGTTATTTTCACCATCAAAATTTTTTATGCTGTTCATTATTATAAAATTGATATCTGTCTTTAAATCAGCATATCCACGATATAAAGATTACTTGTTAAAGATTACTTGTGAAAATATGCCCAGGACGGGATCCGAACCCGTGACCTCCAGATTTCTCAGGAAGCTTAAGCGCCTCATCAAAATATCCCTATGAGTCTGGCGCCCTAACCGACTAGGCCACCTGGGCATAACTCACCCTACATGCAAATAAGGTATTAAAACATATCGTCATTTAAGAAAAGAATTCACAGATAGCGGGGCATGGATTCGAACCATGGATCTACGGGTTATGAGCCCGTCGGGATTTCCTGACTACCCTACCCCGCTGCGGAGTGAAAATAGTAACCTCCCAATGTAAATGATAACTGATAAAGACTTCGGTTAGGGAAAAATGTGCAGGATCCTGACTGAAACACGATAAATGCTATGAAGATATTTTTTGAGTTTTGATCTATGAAGTTCAGAGGATTTTACTGATGAAATTTTGCAGCATCAGGCTTCGTACATTCATATACTGCCATGAAGCCTTCAGAATATTCCTTATGATCGATATGGAATCCCGCTCTTTCAAGCAATCCTTCCATTATC
>JAHIHJ010000185.1 GCA_018899795.1 Methanobacteriota archaeon | reverse complement strand
TACTCGCGTGAGCAGCTCCTTGAAATAACAGAGCGCGGGCTCAAGCGCTCAAGGATCAATCAGGTGTTGATAGAAGAGAGCATAATCGGATGGAAGGAATTCGAATACGAGGTAATGCGCGACAGGAATGATACCTGCATCGTAATATGCAATATGGAGAACATCGATCCCATGGGCATTCACACAGGCGAGTCCATCGTCGTAACGCCCTCGCAGACGCTATCGGATGCCGATCACCAGAAACTGCGCAGCACATCTATTAAGATAATCAGGGCGCTGGGCATCGAAGGAGGATGCAATATCCAGTTCGCTGTGCGCGAAGATGAGGTCAGGATAGTTGAAGTGAACCCGCGCGTATCGCGCTCATCAGCCCTTGCCTCGAAAGCCACAGGTTATCCTATTGCGCGTGTCACAGCCAAGATCGCTATCGGAATGACGCTTGATGAAATAACAAACGACATCACAAAGAAGACACCCGCATCATTTGAACCCACTATCGATTATACTGTTGTCAAGATACCGCGCTGGCCTTTTGATAAATTCGTTACCGCTGACAAGCATCTAACGACAGCCATGAAAAGTACAGGCGAAGTGATGGCTTTCGGGCGAACGATCGAAGAGGCGCTCCAGAAAGCAGTCCGTTCACTTGAAGTTGATATGTTCTTCGGGTTCAAAGAGTGGAGCGATGAGGAAGTAATAGACCTCCTTCGCCATCCCACGCATGAACGCTTATTCGTTATATACCAGGCACTTCGAAACGGCATGGCAAGTGATGAGATATGCAGACTAACGAATATCGATCCTTTTTTCATCAGGAAGATACAGAACATCATCGGCATCGAAGATGCTGTAAAGGATGACCTCTCTATTGAAACTCTTAGAAAAGCAAAGCGCATGGGATTGAGCGATGAAAAAATTGCCAGTCTTTGTTGCAGGACGCGCGAAGAAATTAACGACATGCGAAGAGAGCACGGCATCATTCCCACCTACAAGATAGTAGATACCTGCGCCGCAGAGTTCGCGGCTGCAACACCGTATTATTATTCGACTTATGAAGACCAGTGCGAAGATACTCCCACCAACAGGAAAAAGGTACTCATCATCGGTTCAGGTCCTATTCGTATCGGGCAGGGTATCGAGTTCGACTACTGCACCGTGCACGCGGTCACAGCGCTACGTGAGGAAGGCATTGAGACCCATATAATAAATAATAATCCTGAAACAGTGTCAACAGATTACGATACTTCTGACAAGCTGTTCTTCGAACCCCTTACGCTTGAAGATGTGATGAATGTGATCGATAGGGAGCGCCCTTATGGCGTGATGGTGCAGTTCGGGGGGCAGACCTCTGTGAACCTTGCCATCCCGCTTAAGAAAGAGCTTGACCGAAGGACTGACCTGAACACCGTCATTCTCGGCACTACTCCTGACAATATGGATATTGCAGAAGACAGGGGTCGCTTCAATGCAATGATGAAAAAGCAAGGGATATTCCAGCCTGAGGCGGGATGTGCCACCAATTACAGCGAAGCATTCAACGAAGCAAAAAGGATCGGATACCCTGTTCTAGTCCGCCCCTCATACGTTCTCGGCGGGCGCGCGATGGAGATAGTATATGATGATAAGGACCTTGAGCGTTACCTGAAAGAGGCTGTCAGGGTGTCGAATGAACATCCCGTCCTGATAGATGATTTTCTCGATAATGCCATTGAAATAGATGTAGATGCCATTTGCGATGGCAAGGACGTGCTGATCGGCGCGATAATGGAGCACATCGAAGAGGCAGGCATTCATTCGGGCGACTCTGCCTGTGTCATTCCTCCGCAGTCCCTGAAGCCTGAGATACTTGCTAATGTTCGCGATTATGTCAGGAAGATAGCGCTTTCCCTTGGGGTTGTAGGATTGGTGAATATCCAGATGGCTACCAGGAACGGCGTGGTGTATGTGCTTGAAGCAAATCCAAGATCAAGCCGTACGATACCGTTCGTTAGCAAGGCTGTCGGGCTGCCTTTAGCCAAAATAGCAGCGCGGGTCATGGCAGGTCATACGCTGAAGGAACTCGGTTTCAAGGGAGACCCGGTCACGAAACACGTTTCAGTAAAGGAAGTCCTGCTGCCCTTTGATAAACTCCCCGGCGCAGATCCTCTGCTTGGTCCTGAGATGAAAAGCACAGGTGAAGTAATGGGTATAGATTACGATTTCGGGCGTGCGTTCTTCAAGGCTGAATGGGCTGCTGATAACATCCTGCCGCTTTCCGGTACTGTGTTCATGTCAATACGCGATGAGGATAAACCGCATATAGCAAAGGTGGCTAAAAAGATGCAGGCTGCTGGACTGCATCTGATAGGAACGCGCAGCACAGCGAAATTCCTGTCGCAGAATGGGATAAAGATGGATATCATAAATAAAGTGAGCGAGGGAGGTCCCAATATCGTTGACATGATACATAAAAAGGAAGTTAACCTGATAATCAATACGCCCAGCAGCAAGCAGACCGTGAAGGACGGTTTCCAGATACGGCGCGCGGCTGTAGATTTCAGCGTGCCTTATATTACCACGATCCAGGCTGCCCTGGCTGCCGCTGATGCCATCGAGACGATGAAGAAGGGGAAGATAACGATACAATCCATGGGCGAGTATCATAACGGTTGAAAATCAAAAGGTATTAGAGATAAGATATCTTTTCAGGGGGTGGTGAATTTTTTGCCCAAACGAGAGGACATACATAAAGTACTTATTATAGGCTCTGGTCCGATCCTGATCGGTCAGGCAGCAGAGTTCGATTATTCAGGAACGCAGGCTTGCAAGGCGCTTCGCCAGCTGGGTTACGAGATCGTGCTTGTCAATTCCAATCCTGCGACCATCATGACCGATCCTGGGATGGCGGACAGGACGTATTTAGAACCGCTCAACGCAGAGATGCTTGAGAAGATAATCGGGAAAGAGCGTCCTGATGCCGTACTGCCCAATCTGGGTGGTCAGAACGGACTGAATCTTACATTAGAACTTTATAAAAAAGGTGTTCTTGAGAAATACGGGGTAAAGATACTGGGAGTACAGGCTGATGCTATCGAGCGGGGTGAAGACAGGATCGCTTTCAAGGAAACGATGAATAAACTTGGGATAGAGGTGCCGCGAAGTGAAGCGACCCTCAGCGTTGAAGGCGCTGAAAAGATAGCGCAGGATCTGGGATATCCGGTAGTCGTGCGACCCGCTTATACTATGGGAGGAACAGGCGGCGGATTAGTCTACAATGTTGATGAACTCAGGACCGTCGCTAGCAGGGGTATTTCTGCAAGTCTTGTCGGACAGATACTGATAGAGGAATCCGTGCTTGGCTGGGAGGAACTCGAACTTGAAGTAGTGCGGGATGCGGATAACAACATGATCACTGTTTGCTTCATAGAGAACGTAGATGCAATGGGCGTTCACACGGGCGACAGTTTCTGCACAGCACCAATGCTCACGATAAAAAAAGATCTCCAGGAAAAACTGCAGGAGTATTCTTACCGCATTGTTGAAGCTATTGGTGTGATCGGAGGCACGAACATACAGTTCGCTCACGATCCGGTTTCTGACCGGGTAGTTGCGATCGAGATCAATCCGCGTACATCACGCTCATCAGCCCTTGCTTCAAAAGCCACTGGATTCCCGATAGCGCTTGTCTCTGCAAAACTTGCTGGTGGCTTGCTGCTTTCCGATATTCCATACTGGCGCGACGGAACGCTTGCCAGGTACACTCCATCGGGGGATTATGTTGTCGTGAAATTTGCCAGATGGGCTTTTGAAAAGTTCCCGGGTTCGATCGATAAGCTCGGTACACAGATGCGTGCCGTGGGCGAGGCAATGAGCATTGGAAAAACGTATAAAGAAGCATTCCAGAAGGCAATACGGTCACTTGAGACAGGACGTTATGGACTCGGTTTTGCTAAAAATTTCAATAAGCTCACACTTGAGGAGTTGCGCAGGTTATTGATCGAGCCATCCTCAGAGCGCCAGTTCATAATGTATGAAGCGCTGCGAAAGGGGATGTCTGTCGAGGATTTGTTCGAGCTTACCCACATAAAACACTGGTTCGTGCAGCAAATGAAAGAACTTGTAGAACTGGAGAACGAGATACTTAAGAATAAGGGAAAAGCGCTGCCTGATGCTCTTCTGATCAGGGCGAAAAAAGACGGCTTCTCTGACAGGTATCTTGGAAAGATACTGGGAGTCCCTGAGAAACAGATCCGAAAGCATCGTCTTTCCCTTGGAATGAGGCAGGCATGGAATATTGTGCCTGTCAGCGGGGCTGAGAATGCAGCATATTATTATTCCACATACAATGCTCCTGATGAAGTGCCGGTCTCTGACAGGAAGAAGATCATGATAATCGGCGGCGGACCTAACAGGATAGGTCAGGGGATTGAGTTTGATTATACGTGCGTCCATGCAGCATTTAAGCTTCGGGAAATGGGGTATGAATCCATAATGGTCAACTGCAATCCTGAAACGGTATCCACTGATTATGATACTTCAGACAAGCTGTATTTTGAACCGGTTACAGTTGAGGATGTGCTGAGCATCTATGATAATGAAAAACCTGAAGGCGCGATCGTTCAGTTCGGCGGGCAGACGCCCCTTAACATTGCAGAGGAACTTGAAGAGGCTGGTGTGAAAATACTGGGCACTTCAGTTGAAAGCATTGACCTTGCAGAAGACCGTGAGCGGTTCTCTGATGTCATTAATAAACTGAAGATCCCTGCGCCTGAACATGGTACAGCCACATCGCTTGAGCAGGCTCTCAAGGTTGCTGCACGCATTGGCTATCCGCTTGTAGTACGTCCGTCCTATGTACTGGGCGGGCGGGGCATGGAAATAGTATATGACGAGGAAAAGCTCAGGAAATATGTTGAAGGAGCCATCGAGATCACTCCTGAGAAACCGATGCTTATCGATAAGTTCCTGGAAGACGCGCTTGAATGTGAAGTAGATGCTATTTCAGATGGCAAAGATGTGTTCATCCCTTCGATCATGGAGCACGTCGAACTTGCGGGCATACACTCGGGCGACAGTGCATGCGTGCTGCCGCCGATAGGGATAAAGGGGGATCAATTGAAAACCCTTGAAGAATACACTAAAAGAATAGCGATGGAACTCAAAGTCGTCGGTCTTATTAATATACAGTATGCGATCCAGAAGGGCAAAGTGTATATTCTTGAGGCAAACCCGCGTGCATCGCGTACAGTGCCTCTTGTTTCAAAGGTTACAGGAGTATCGATGGCGCGTATCGCCACAGAGGTACTGATGGGAGCAAAGTTGAAAGATATGGACACACACCAGCGCAAATATTCCCATTTTGGCGTGAAGGAGGCGGTTTTCCCGTTCAACATGTTCCCTGAGGTCGATCCGGTGCTTGGACCTGAGATGCGCTCAACAGGTGAAGTGCTGGGACTTGCAGACTCATTCGCAATGGCATTCTATAAATCACAGGTCGCAGCGGGATTTGCACCGCCGCTTGAGGGGACGGCGCTTATTACTGTTTCATCAGGCGACAGGGACGGCGCGCTGTCAGTAGCTAAGGAACTGGCTGATATGGGCTTTAAGATACTTGCCACTGATGGCACTGCTGAATTCCTGAGAGAGAACGGGATAAATTGTGAAATCGTTAAAAAATTGCATGAGGGGCGCCCCAATATTGTGGATATGATGAAGAACAGGCAGGTCCAGTTCGTGCTGAACACCCCGGTGGGGAAAAAGAGCGTCTATGACGACAGCTACATTCGTAAATCCGCCATAAAATACAAGATACCGTACTTCACGACCACGGATGCGGGCAGGGCTGCTGCGAAGGGGATAAGGGCGGCGCGGGAGAATCGTATTGAAGTGAAGTCGCTTCAGGAATACCATGAGGGGATAAAATAATCATTTTATATCCTGAAAAAAGATAAAGGTAGTCCAATGTCCAAAGACATCATCAAAGGCGTCAAGAAAAACGTATTCATCCTCGGTCTTGTCAGTTTCTTCACAGACATCAGCAGCGAGATGCTGTACCCAATAATCCCGCTCTTCCTCACCGCAATACTGCACGCCCCGATGTCAGTAGTGGGTCTTATAGAGGGCATCGCAGAAAGCACAGCAAGCCTTCTGAAAGTCGTATCAGGATGGCTCTCAGATAAATCCGGGGAAAGGAAACCATTCATGATCTATGGATACAGTCTTTCAACCATAGCAAAGCCCCTGCTTGCGTTCGCGGCGACCTGGCATTTCGTGCTTGCAGCTCGTTTCCTTGACAGGTTCGGGAAAGGGCTGCGCTCATCCGCGCGCGATGCCCTGATCGCGGATTCCACAGAGGCGCAATACCGGGGCAAAGCCTTTGGGTTCCACCGCTCACTCGATAGCATTGGGGCTGTCATAGGTCCGCTTATCGCACTTCTGTTGCTGTATTATCTTGATAAAAACCACTGGGATCTTGATGCGAGCTACAGGATGATATTCCTGATAGCATTCATCCCAGCTATTATCAGTGTGCTGCTCCTGTTGTTCTTTGTCACCGAAAAAGCGGGTGAGAGAAAGGACGACCTGAAGTTCAGGTTATCTGATTTCAGCCGCGATTTCAAGATATTTCTGCTGATATCTGTGGTTTTTGCGATCGGCAATTCAAGCAACGCTTTCCTGATACTGCGGGCAAATGATATCTTTGGGAACTTCGGAGGCGTCCCTTCAATTATCACATCGACATTCGGCTCCTTCGTGGTCGTTGCAGTAGTAATATTGACATATGTTATCTATAACATCACTTATTCTCTCTTTTCAATGCCTGCCGGCATGCTCTCTGACAGGATAGGGCGCAGGAACGTGATGATCGGCGGCTTCCTGATATTCTCCATTGTCTATCTGGGTTTTGCGATCACGAATGCAGGATACCTCGTGTGGATACTCTTTGCCATATACGGTTTCTATATCGCGATGACTGACGGCGTGAGCAAAGCATATGCCGTTGACCTTGTACCAGCGGATAAAAGAGGGACTGCCATTGGTCTTTATTATACTGCCACGGGGCTCATGGCTCTTGCTGCAAGCATTATCGCGGGTCTACTGTGGGATTTAGCGGGTGCGAGCGCGCCGTTTTTGTTCGGTAGCGCAATGGCGCTTGTGGCTGCGGTGATGCTTGTGATGCTGCTTCCGGCGCGTAATCATATCAATTGACCAAGTCATCTTTTATATATCCACAAGACCATATCAAGATGCTATGAAAACGATCATTATCGGAGGTGGACTTGCGGGACTTGCTGCTGCTTACAGGCTCGCGGGCAGGGATGAAATAACCATCATCGAGAAGGAGAACGAACTGGGTGGGATGGCTTCAAGCTACAATATCCCGCATCCGGATTCAGGGACATATCATATTGAGAAATATTACCATCATATCTTTGCAAGCGACAGGGAACTTATCTCCCTCATAGAAGAACTGGGGCTTGGCAACAGGCTCGAATGGTTACGGGGTACGACCGGATACTTTTTCAACGGCAAAATATTCCCCATGAACACGCCCCTTGAGATACTGCGCGCTCTCCCGCTTCTGGATGTTGTCAGGCTCACCTTGCTTGTACTAAAAGCCAAGAGAATAAAAGACAGGACTCCTTTTGATGATATTACTGCAAAGCAGTGGATACTCGATAATGCCGGTGAATCGGTCTATAACAATTTTTTCCATCCCCTTCTTGCAAGCAAGTTCGGGGACAATAAAGATAAAGTCTCTGCTGCGTGGTTACTGGGGCGCGTCCAGATTCGTTCGAACAGGGGCGCAAAAGGTGAGCGGCTAGGATACATGCGCGGGGGATTCCAGTCTCTCATTGATGCGATGGCTGATAAGCTCAAAAAGAAAAATTGTAAGATCGTTAAGGGCAAGGTGTACAGGATCGACATCAATAATGGAGCGATCAAAGGCGTTACTGTAGATGGGAAACGCATTGAATGCGACAGGGTGATATCAACGGTGGCTCCTGATGTTCTTGAAAAAATAATGGATACAAAACTTTCCGGTATCGGGACTGATATCAGTTATCAGGGCACTGCATGTGCTCTTTTCGGGCTCAAAGAAAAAGTAATGGATGATATCTACTGGCTCAATATCAAGGACGATGTCCCTTTTGGCGCCGTGATAGAGCATAGCAATTTCATACCTGTGTCCGATTATGGAGAGAATCTGATGTATGTGACCTCTTACTTCCAGGATCCTGAAAGCGTCCTCTGGAAAAAGAGTAATGATGAGGTTATCGAACTTTATCTCAAAGGTCTTGAAAAACTCTTTCCTGGATTCCGTAAAAATGTGAAATGGTGGCGCCTGCGCAGGGATCTGGACACTGCGCCCGTGTATGAAGTTGGGTACGGGAAAAAAGTGCTTCCGTATAAGACAAATATCAGAGGGCTTTACCTGGCAGGTATGTTCTCAGAGGCAAACTATCCTGAGAGAAGCATGAACGGGTCTATTGTTGCCGGGTTTAAGTGCGCAGAAGCGATGGAGAATATCGAATAAGAACAAGTTTTGGAGACGTTTTAATTTATTCTGGAAAAAGGAATCGCTGCAAAGTTGGTCAACCACAGAGTACACAGAGAGCACAGAGCGGTGCCGATTTTCTCTGTGTCCTCTGTGCTATCTGTGGTTTTTCAAACCAGAAGATAATATAAAGTCCCTGGATTTGCATAGCAGAGTTTTTATACTTTATATGTATTTATCCTGATGGTACTAAAAAACTTATTGATAAATATACCATTAAGGTGATATGAATGATCAAGGAGACTATTAACAGAGGTCGTACCTTTGCGGTAGCGATCGGAATAGCGGTATTTGTTTTTATGCTCGTAATGCCTGTAGATGCGGCGTCTGGCTACAGGGTCTGGGAAGAGGGGATGCCTACTACATATACATGGGACTCGCACAGCTTTGCCGGGTTTTATTATAATCTTAACGAGAACCTGGGCACTGAGGCACTTACGATCACTCGCATCAAAAGGACAATAGACCAGGGCGATCTCACATACACGTCCCTGCCTATCGAGGTGGAATTCGAATACTCCGGCTTCGGAAAATACCAGGTTATCGGGTTCATGGCTGACAAATACTTTGCCGGCTATACCAGGAACAGTGTCATATCCTATAACGAGGCAATAAGCACTCTTGGCTTCAGCCAGCTCCACAAAGTTATCCTTGACGATGATGAAAAACGCGTAATAAATGAAGGGGGCACCATGACGCTTAAAGAAGGATATGTCCTTAAAATGACTGAAGTAGATGTTAGCGCCGGACCCGGTCAGGCATTGATAACTCTTTTCAAGGACGGGGATGTAGTTGATACAGATGTGGTGACAGGTAACGATAACTACATGTATGCTGCAAAACTGGGCGGGGTGGACGATGTTCCGGTGCTTGCTGTCCACTTTGACTCGGTATTCAGGGGCAGAGAAGTGAACGCGGCATTTGTCAGGGGCGTTTTCCAGATATCAGAATCATTTACTCAGGTAAAAAGCGGGGATAGATACGGGGAACTTGAGATAAGCTCAATCAGTTCAAGCGGGATAGGTATGAGCAACCGCAACTCAATATCCCTGTCGCCTGGAAATACGGTTGATCTTGTCGGCGATCTGAAAATAGTGGTCGCTGACAGCAGCACGCTGCGTTTCGCACTGTCTGTGTACAGGATAGATGCATTTGAGATGAGAGGCACCATATATCCAACGACATTAGAATGGAACCCCATGAACTTCGGTCTTAACGTAGGCGGCACGAACCTGGGTTTTTACTATGATATGGACCATGACGTGGGAAAAGAGAAACTGAAGATCGAAAGCATCAGTGGGAGAAATATACCTGAAGGGAAGTTAAGATACTCAACTACAGCCCAAGAAGTCGACTTTGACTATCCGCAGTTTGGTAAATATAATGTGATAGGGTTCATGGCAGACAGGTATTTTGCCGGTTATACGACCAACAGCCAGATAACATATAAAGAATCAATGAGTACGCTTGGCAGGTTCCAATTGCATAAAGTCCTTCTTGACGATGATACGAAGCGTACGCTTTCAGAAGGAAGCACGCTGACGCTTAAAGACGGGTATGTCCTCAAAATAACGGACGTTGATATAGGCGCAGGAACCGGGCAGGTATTGATATCATTGTTAAAAGATGGTGTTCAGATAGATTCCGACGTCATTACAGGAAGCGATAATTATCTATACACCAAAAAGCTTGGTAGCCAGGATGACATTCCAGTGATAGCCATTCATTTCGATGCGGTCTTTCGGGGAAGGGAAATGACTGCGGCATTCGCCAGAGGCGTTTTCCAGATATCCGAAAACTTCACTTCTGTAAAGCCGGGTGACAGGTTCAGCGCAATGGAAGTCGAAACCGTCAGTTCGGGCGGCATTGAAATGGTGAATTCGAACTCTATTGGATTGTCTTCGGGTAATACGATAGATATAATGGGAAATATTGGTTTCAGGGTAGCGAATTCCGGTACTGTGAGATTTTATCCATTCGTAAATGTTACACCTGATATGATATCATACCAGCTTTCGATCGATGCACCCTCAAAAGCCACTGCTGGTGAAGCCATAATGGTTAAGGTCACAGCAGGCGGAAAACCTGTTGAAGCGGCATTTATTTCCATAAATTCAGACATGGGGCAGACTGACAGGGACGGAATGCTTAACGTGTCGCTTAAGAAAACCATGAAGGGTGGAACTTACAACATTACAGCGAACAAACTCGGTTTCCAGAAAGCGAGCAAAGAACTGGTTGTCCAGGGCTTTGTGGAGAACAGGTTGAGCATTGAGGCTCCTGTAAAAGGGAACCAGCTCGGGAACATAACGATAAGAATAATGAATAAGGATATGCCTGTGAGCGGGGCTGCAGTGAGTTTCGATAATAAGGTTATCGGGATGACTGATGCTTCAGGCAATCTGAATTATTATCTTAATGATAGCGGGACGCATACCATATACGCATCAAAGAGCGGATTCGCAACATCAGCAAGGGATATAGAGGTCAGGGTGCCTTTTGCAGAGTTCCAGGCTCTTGATATCAGGGTCAATGATGTGATCTTCTCGAACGAAAAAGCGGAAATAAGGGTTAATATCACAAATATCGGTACAAAGGGAGCTACCCTTCCTGTCGGGCTCATAATCAACAGCACAGAGGTCGATTCGATACCTGTGGAAATCGCAGCAGGGGAAGTTAAGGATGTGACTTTCAATAAAGAAATTTCGCTGCCTCCGGGTAATTATACTATCGAAGTGCTCGGGCAGAAGAAACTGGTTGAAGTTAAAGAGGCGCAGTTCAATGTCTTCCTGGCGCTTGGAGCAATGATCGCCATAGGGGCGGTAGTGATCTTCCTGTTGACCTCAAAAGGCAAGTTCAGTCTTAAGATGATCCAAAAACAGCCTCAGGAAGGCGAAATTGAGAAAAGTGAAATTATGAACAGTGAACTGAAGAACAGTGAAATATGGGGAAAAAAGATCATGAAATAACCCTGCTATTGTTATCTTCCGCCCTTGAATTTCCGTATGAAAAAAGAAATTAACAACTAACTCGTACGAACTCTATACGAACTCACGATTGTTAGAGTTCCTGGCAGTTTGTTTTAGTTCGTTGTACCAATATAGGTTGAAGCGTCATCAAATGAACAGGAACATGACATATGCCATAGATATCATGATCAGCCCATGTTTCAACCCGAGTTTCATACTCCCTTCTCCAAGCTGCCCTGCCACAAGACCTGAAAAGAATCCTTCAAGAATAGCAGCATGGAAGAATAACCTTATATAAAGCTGCTTATCAAAACCCGCAAAAGAAATACTCTCCCCCGCGATCTCTGCAACATCCCCGGGTTGCACTTCCGGCATCTGAGGGAAAAAACCTGTCATGAGAGACCATGAAACATACAGGAACACAAAAAATGCAATATACAATATCATCACATACAGTTTTATCGACCTTGACCTCTCCTCCTCCATCTCCTTCGCAGAAATGGCGTCGTTGGCTGCTATCACCAGTGTATCCTTCACATTCCCGGTCATCCTCATTGCGTTCTCTATCAGGACAACAACTCTCTGCACGGTCACCGTGTTAACCCGCCTGCCGAAATTCCGAAATGCCCCGATGATCCCGTCACCCAGTTCGATATCTGTGTTTATCTTACTTACTTCAGAATTCAGGATGCCCAGATTAGAGGACTTAAGACGCTTGATGGACGCACTAATCGTAAGCCCTGATTCATGAAGGCTTACAAGCCTGTTGAGGAATTCAGGGAAATTCGAGGATATCTGGTTTATCCTCATAAAATGAGCTTCCACAAAAAGAGCATAAGGAGTGAAAATAATTAATGCCGTAAAAATAAGATAGTCATCGATCATATATATTGCCTGGTCGAATTCCATGCTATAATAGCGGAAAGTGCAGATGATAAAGAAAAGACATCCGATCGGGACTGATATAGAAAGGACCTTTTCCGGATATTCAATAAATTCTTTCATGGGATTTTTCAGGAATCCATATATCCGCTCGCGCGTCACCCCTTTCTGGATAGAGGCGTATTCAATCGCAGGATGAGGATCAGCTTCCACTTTGATGAACTTTGAAGTGGTCCCTTCTGTCATGGTAGATAAAATAATAACAAAAAACACTCCACCCGCAGGAATAAAAAGATACACCATCATCAGAAGAAAAACATAATATTTTCCCCCCCCTAACAGTCCGAGCACAACAAGAAGGACTATGATGAAGAGAGGTCCTACCGCAACCCCTGTAACATACATTTCAGCCATTACCGCAAGGTTTTCCATGAATGCCTTGTTCGCATTCAGCGCCTTCAGCCTGTACTGCTCGGATTTGGCGAGAAAATACGCTACAAGGTTCCCTCCGCCAGTAAGAACTGTTGAAAGGCTCTCAAGGAAGTTCTTAAAGCTCTCTGAGGGTGAGTCCCTGGCAGCATTCTTCAGGGCTGAATTGAGGTCAAGGTTCAATATCTTTGTGTCTATGAGCACGCCCCTGACCTCATTAGATATCTCTCCGTATATCTTCCTGTTATTGGAAATAATTTTAAAAAAAGCCGGTATATCGCTTGATCCCCGGCTCATTGCATGCATGAGCGCCACGGCGTGAGGAAGAACAATATCCAGGCTGTTCCCGCGTATGTTAGCAATATAATACGGGTAAGCCATTATCAGGCTATAAGTCGCAAAACCGCAGAAGATGGATAGCAGCGGGACCAACAACAACGAAAATGTCCCTAAAGACGCCATGAGATCATATAATAAAAAATACACTGATAGCCCGAAGGGCAGTGACAAAAGGACAGATATCAGACATGCCCGGGAAACATATACCTCATATGGTACGCCAGCATGCGACCTCATCAATTTTTTCGAAAAATCCAGATATGACTCACTTCTTTTTTCAACCCATTTCCCGAATATCTTGTAGGATATCCGGTCAAATTTATAGAGGTTCATGTTCTTCCCGAAGCAGGGTTTTTCCTTCCCTGACTAAAGTCATGGTCTCTTCCCGATCTTCGTAATACCGCCTTATAATGGATGTTACATCCCTGTAATCGCTGATATCCCTGTCAACCATGTACTGAAGCAGGGCTTTCCTGTCCTCAAGTTCCTTATTTATCCTTTCTTTGTCCCAGCCGCGGCTGTGCATTATACCTTCAAGGATGCTTGACGCACCGCTTTTATCTATAGTGTCATGCACCGGGTTCCATTTGTACACTTCACGGGTACTGATATCCCCCGATGCTGCATTTATACCTACGAATTCTGAAAGGTTCTCTATCCTCCTGACCCTTTTCCTGCCAACATGCCGCAATACCTCTATTACCATAATATCAAGCGAACTCAGCATCATAAGGGGGACATTAATAGGCTCGCTGAGAAGCCTGTTCACCGCGGTCTGTATGCTGCCTGCGTGCATCGTGGAGAAGGTCGTATGCCCCGTGCTCATTGCCTGGAACAGCGTATAGGCTTCCTTGCCCCTTATCTCGCCTACCAGCAGGAATTCGGGGCGCTGTCTCAGGGCAGAGCGAAGCAGTTCGAACATATCGATGTCAGCGGCTTCCTGTCCCATGAACTTCTCCCTGATGGTCGCAGGGATCCAGTTCTTGTGATATAATGTGAGTTCCCTGGTGTCTTCTATGGTAATGACTTTTGATTCTGAAGGAATGAAAAGAGAAATAGCATTAAGGGTCGTGGTCTTGCCTGCCGCCGTCTCACCTACGATGATTATGTTCTTGTTATTCTCGACAGCCAGCCACAGGTAAGCCATGACCTCGGTGCTGAAAGTTCCGTATTTTATAAGGTCAACGGGCGTGAAAGGTTCTTCCCTGAATTTTCTTATTGTTATGGTACCCCCGCGCGTTGTGACTTCTCTTCCGAGTGTAGCTTCAAGACGCGAACCGTCAGGGAGACGGGCGTTTAATATCGGATAACCTGTGGATATGGATTTACCCGATATCTGGGCAAGCTTCAGTATCGTCATGTTTAGTTCTTCTTCTTCAAAGACTATGTTGGTCTCTATGTTTGTGTATTTCCTGTGGTACAGGTAGATCGGTGCATCGGCGCCGTCACAGGATATATCTTCGATCATTGGGTCTTTCAACAGCGCGTCCAGTTTTCCGTATCCTGCATAATCCCTCTTTATGTAGTACCATATCTTTTGCAGCGAGACAGGTTCAATATCGATCCCGTAAACATCCAGGATCTTTATATAATTATTATAAAGGATAAGTTCCTTATTCATGCGCGCAAAATCGATTTCCCGCTCAAGAAGAAATATTTTCAATGATTCGTACACGCGCTTCAGCAGGGCTTTTTCAAAATCATTGAGCACAGGCTCTGATACGACATACAGATTCCTGTGCGTCCGCCTGTTATTGATAATTGTAATAAGGGTAAAGGGTTTTGACACCCATGTCTCCTCGACCGCTTCATAATCCATGGGCGGTGTGAAACTGACCAGTTCGCCGTATTTGCTGGTATCAAAAACAGGGATCTCTGTCAGGTCGC
>JAHIHJ010000452.1 GCA_018899795.1 Methanobacteriota archaeon | reverse complement strand
GTCCCAGCTCCCAGTTCTGATAAGCACAGGCTCCCGCGTCGCTGTCATTCCGCAGACTGTCCAGCGGGATACATTGCCCCAGTCGATGCCTATGGACTTAGTAGTGATGCTGTTAAGCAGCCGCCTTATCTCGTTCATATCCGTGACCACTAGTCCCTTCGTAGCTTCGTATGGCGCAGGTTTTAATCCAGCAGCATTGAAAAAGGCGCACTCCACTTCTGTAAGATATAGTGTCTTTGGATAACTCTTCTTCTTATCTGCTAATGATGCCGGGGTCTCGAACGGACTCCATTCCTGCGATAAGTGATAGCCGCTATATCCTGGTATAGCGTTCTTGTTCGTGGGTGTCCATTTCCTGCCATCCCATTCCTTCTTGTCCGACTTCTCCCAGATCTCATGCCATATGGTGCCCTGCGGCCCGCCAGTGCCCATCGCTATGATCTGCCTTCCGGGGAGATTGACCACTTCAAGCAGCACATACCAGGCAGTTCTCGTCATATCCTGCATTTCATCCGCGATGCCATAATATCTGTGCGGGCCGCGTATCGCTTTGCCAGTCGCCCAGGCGCCCTTTGCAGTCCACTTACTGCCGTTGGCGAGGTCTATTTCCCCTACCTGATCTGAGCCTTCTGAAGCCTCGATCAATTTGCCAAGGGCGTGATGCTGGCTGTCTGTCAGGTTCGGTCTGAATATCTCTTTGGTCAATCGCCATGCCTGGCTGTCAGTTGGTGCAGTCGCTATCGCGCTTTTTCCTGCCTGTGTTGCCAGCTTGTGCGTGATCTTATTTGTTGCTATCGTTGACTTGGTCAGAGACCGCGCCAGGAAAAGTACGATGAACTCCGACTCATCTTCGTAAATCGCTTTTGCATACGGGAACTTCTCTAATGAATACGGCTCATTATTTACAGTAAAGAACTTCTCCGAGAAGTATGCTGAGTCACTTTGAACGCGGGCATACTCCTGGATCTGCTCCTTTGTCAGGTTATTGGGGTCAATCGTCATTCTTGTCCTCGTCACTTTGCTCCTGCTCTTTGCTAGGCTCGACAACTCTTGCTGTAACGTCTATCGCATTCACTTTCTTTACCGGAGTCCAGAGAAGCTCAAGCTCAATCGGGATCCTGTGCGGGTCTTCCGTCCTTGATGGCGGTACCAATAACCCGAAATCCTTGAGTTTCTGCTGGATTCTTGCGTCGAATGTGGTGATCTTGTCCAGCAGGTAGTGAGCTCTAAATGCTACAATCTTTCCCGTCTCCGGGTCGTGTATCGCGCTCTTGAAATCCGCCTCTATTGCCTTGTTGTGCATCAGGTTCCTTGTTACCATCTGGACCGCGATGTAGCGGAGTTCGTTCATCAGCGTATGCGACGGGTCCCAGTTCAGCTTCAGCCTGAACGACTCAGCGAGATCATCTATGAAATGTGCGATTTCCGGCTTCTTCTGCTTCCAGAAATAATACGCATCGGCCGGAAGGCATTGTATGCCTGTCGTTACGCTTGTTACCGCAAGTGTCTTGGTCCCGGGCTTTCTGCCTATTTTGGGGTTTGAATGTTTGAGGCATTTCGTGCTGCCTGGCATCGCCTCGTTAAAGCAAGTATCCCCATATTTGTTCAGCCTCCGATTGCAGATCAGCGCGGAAAAACAATACATCTTCCCCTTCGATTCCCTTGCAGTCAGTTCGAGTAAAGGCTCACTCTCCCTGTCTGAGATTACCACGCCGCTCAGCTCAGGGTATATCTCGAAGTAAACCAGTTCATCACCCCTGGTTACGATCATCGATGTCTTTTCTGATGACTTCTCGATGCCCGCATCAAGTATCCAGTCCTGTCCCAGAAGCTCGGTGAGGCGTGCCAGGAACGCGCTGTTATCTGTGCTTGGAACCTCTTCCCAGATGAACCAGAACAATGGGTGAGTTGGCATGCCATCCGAAGGATCCCAGGCTTTCTTCACAGGCTTCGAATATTTCTCGAAAAACTCATGCAGTTCCTTCATGTGGACCGATACGTCTTCGTCCTTGTCCGGAAGTTCGGTTCCTTCCCCTTCGCCCAATTCCAGTGGATAATCATGTGCCATCTTGGGTCTCCTCTGGGTCATATACCCTGAACTTCCCGTCCCTGGTAAAAACGAGCGCGCAGCCCAGTTGCTTCTTGCTGCATGTGGATTCATCCCTGGCGAGCCTTACCAGATACATATAATCCCTTTCTCCAAACATCATCATACCCCCAATGGGCAGGAAAACCGCATCCCGGAGTGCTCGCATTCTCCTGATTCGCATTTCAAGTCATTTCGTTCAGAGCAATGCCCTGTCGTCAGAAGCCTGATTGCCATGTCGTGCTTTTCGCAGTGTGGCGATACTATCATTCCTCTATACCGTCCTGTAGCGTCTGCTACTTGTTTCGACTAATTCATCCGCATCTGTAGTGCCCCCGGACGTCTTTTCAAAACCCTGTACTATCCATATATCCACGTCTTCCTTTGTGGGAAGGTTCAGCCACTTCATCAGCAGGGCGT
>JAHIHJ010000184.1 GCA_018899795.1 Methanobacteriota archaeon | reverse complement strand
TCCGGTCAATGGTGGTTCATGGTCGAATGATGACTGGGGAAACGGATGGCAATCAAAAATAAGTGCTACTATCCCAAGTACTGGCACGTATTATCTGCTGCTAAGATCATATAGTTCCAGTTCCCCCGGGACTTCAGATTTATATAAAGATGGTTCCTTGTATGCTTCAAATGTTGCATTAGCAGGAACAAATATAAATATCGGCGGTCTCTACAAGACAGGAACATTGAATTACTTTACATCCCAACTTACAGGTGATAGTCGACTGTGGTTAGTAGACAGCAGTTCTTCGCCAGGCAAAATAAGAGCATCCAACGATGACTATGCTGGAACCGGGGATTTTTATTGGGGTCTTGCTTCAAGAGTGAAAAACCAGTTTTCACCAGATATTAAATATGCCCTGGTTTCGAGTTACAGTTCCTCAAATCCAACAGGGACAGCTGATCTGTATATGAAACTTGATAATAGCAACATTATGAGTTCCTTCCCAAATCTTAAAGCTGACGATGCTATTAAGTCGGCGGCAGCCTCAGATGCTTATAACTGCATAAGTTGGTCTGGAGGACGCATAGATTTAGGTAGGTACTTCTGGCCTCCATCCCCTGGAAATCCATGGTATAATTCGAATAAGCTAACTGCGTTTGATAACTTTTATGGAAATAATCCTTCAAGATATGCCGGTGCAATGACATATACGCGAACTGGAGCAACTGAAAGCAATAGCGTTGTTGATTTATGGGCTAATCCTCTAAATCCTGATTATTACACACATGGTTCAGTAAGAAAACCGGGGGACGACCATCCACATGGCTACGATTGGGAAAGTAAACCTGGTGGACTTATGAGAACTTTCCATCCAAGGTATGCATTAAGAGGGGATGGTAGATATGATTATGGAAATGTTGTTTCTTACTATAAATGGACTGGAACGTATGCGTCAGCGGCTTCCACATCAGCGGCTTATAGTCAAAAAACTGAAGGCATGACTTTTGAGGAGTCGGTAAAACGCGGTTTGACAGTAATAGAAAAAGTTGAATTATCAAAAGAAGAACAAACCAAACAATCGAATTTGATAGATAAAATTCCAGAGAAGGTAAAACAAGAATTCGATACTAAATATAGAGCATGGAAAGAAACATGGAATGATCCAAATCTAATCATTCACAGTAACCCAAGAATGTATACTCAATCCGATCATTATAAGGAATTTCTGAGCTATTCCAAGGAACAGGGTAAAGTGATATGGCCTCTTTTATTCCAAAAATATGAGCAAGGAGACGGCCTTGTTAAAGAGGCTCTCATAGACTTGACATATACTGAACATGGCTACATTTTGGATGAAATAAGGCAGGAAAGCACCAAGGAGCGGTACAATGCCCAAGGTGCATACCTGGCTCCCTCGGAGGATGCGAACATAATGAGGTACATCAAGAAGCTATCGGCATCAGAGTGAATGCGAAAACAGGGAGGGGTAAATCCTCTCTCCTTTATTTTTTTAGATATAAACTATAATTATGACTCCAAAATTTTTACTGATTACAGCATTTTCATTAATAGGAATTATTTTTATTAGCGGATGTATCAATAAAGAGAAAACAAAAGAAGAACTCGGAGATGAGATACAGAACATAGGTGAAGCTGTTCCCAAGGGATGGAATTATACAATAATTCAAAATTTTATAGGCGAGGTTATCCCAGCTAGTGGGTACGGTAAAATTATAACTCAAAATTCAGAAGAAATGCCTGTACCTCATGGCATATGGAAACCTGCAGCCATTGTCAATTTTGTCAACCTTAATAAAGAGATTGAATATTATTCGGGTGTGAAAACTGATAAGAAGTATAATCCGTCGCTTCGACTTTATTTTTACAATATTACACAAAAGCAAGAGATTATGGAGATCATAGACAAAGAAAGAATTTACTCCTGGTGTGTCCCCATATATTTCGATGAGACAAAGAAATATATTATAGTCACTTCTGGATGTTATATAAACAGTGGGATATTTACTGAGGAAGCAAGAAATTATTATTCTCCCTTAGAAAAATCATTAAAAGAGTATTTTGATAAATATAACGAATCCATAGGACGCAGTTCGACAATAATAGAAAAAGTAGAATTATCGGAAAATGAGAAAGCCAAACTATCGAATTTGATTGAGGATATCCCTGAGGAAATCAAGAAAGAATTCAATACTAAATATGGAGCGTGGAAAGATACCTGGGATGACCCAAATCTGATCATTCACAGTAATCCAAGAATGTTTGCTCAATCAAGGCAATATGAGGAATTTCTCAGTTTCTGTAGGGAACAGGATAAAACGATATGGCCTCTTTTATTCCAAAAATATGAGCAAGGAGACGAACTTGTTAAAATGGCTATCATAGATTTGACATATACTGAATATGGTTCTCTTTTGGATGAAATAAGGCAGGAAAGCACCAAGGAGAGATACACTGCCGAAGGTGCATATATAGCTCCCTCAGAGGAAGCAAACATGATGAAGTATATCAAGAAGCTGCTGGCATTGATATGATTGCGAAACAGGGAGGTGTATACTCTCCTCTCTGCTCCACATTTGTTCTTACAAATACCGAAGGCAACAAACTTGGAATCCTAGAGATAAAATCTGCAATTAAATTAACCTCTATTCCCGCTTGCGTTAGCGGTAATTCAAACTTCACCATTCTATGGAGTGTTTTCGGAAGAACTACAGGAGAAATCAATTATACTGCTGTTCACTGGGGTTATGAGAGCGGAGGTGCAAACCGGATTATCCAAGGGTGAGCAGAGTATACACAGGTAAAACACCGCAGGAATTCATAATTGATATAAATGCTCCTGCAGGAGGTCCTTTATACATCAGAGCCTATGCCGTTGTCGATGATGTGCAGGTTTAGATCAATGAGTTTTACCAAGTAATAAACATCTGCCATGGGGGTAATTTTGCTACCAGTAATACTCTATTTCTTTTAAACAATATTATAAATATTAAGATGATGTATCTTTATCCTGATGCAATTCTCATTTCAGGATAGAAACCTTTTTACATATTCAATAAAGATATATATGACTATATAACAATTAATTGAATATCATGATACCCGAATTAAAGCTCTTTGAGACATTCGTGGAATTATTTAATATAAACGCATCACTTATTATCATTATTTTGTGTGCACACGTCCTTTTTAAGACGAGTAAGCTGGACAGGGGATTACTCAAAGCCAGGATTTTTCTCAATAACGCTGTTTTGCATCAGATATGGATATCGATCTCGATCGCAGGAGCGGCTTTTGCTCTCAATTCTCTGCTCAGGCTGGTGGGATTGTACCTTACAATAAAAAATATTATTTCTGATCTCTATCTTATTGAATTAACCCAGATAATATTTTTAATATCGTTCATCTATGCGGTATTCACCTGGTACCTGTTCATAACCAAACCCGGTCAAACTGATATTTCATCTGGCGAATAGTAATGTGGCGCTTCCTCGACCTTGATAAGATTGACGGCTTCTACAGCGCAGCAATTTTCGAATCCATAGCAAGGCATGTGGGTTCAGCTGGAGCGCCGGAGACTATTCTTTTCTGGCGCGTGCGATCGCCGGTCGTGTATCTCGGCTATCACCAGTGCGTTGAGGATGAGGTTTATGCAGATTATTGCGCAGACAATAATATAGGAATAGTTCGGCGCATCCTGGGAGGAGGCTGTGGTTTCTGCGACGAATACCAGATACTTTTTTCGGTGATCGGCAGGGAGGAAGGCATCATACCGCGCGATATACAGGATGCGTACAGGAAAGTCCTGCGCGGTGTGGTGAACGCGCTTACAATTCTTGGGGCGAAGGGCGAGATCGAACCCTCCCGCAACGCTGTCTATACGCAGGGAAGGAAGATATCCGGGAACGCACAGGGCAGGCTGGATGGGGCGGTACTGGTCAATGGCAGTCTTCTTCTTGATTTTGATTTCGAACTGATGGATAAGGTCCTTAAGAATCCCACGAAGAACCTGCGCCCTGTGGCTTCTGCAAGGGAGGGCATGATCACGCTCAGGCAGATGGGGATCACGGATATTGATACAGTAAAAAAAGCGCTCAAGCAGGGTTTTGAGAACGCGCTGGAGATAAATTCCTTTGAAGGTGAATTAACAGTGAGCGAGATCGAACTGGCAACGGTTCTTCTGGAAAAATACACCTTGAATGATTGGATATATAAAATGGATAATAAGCGCGCTATGAGAAAAAAGAGATCAGATCTCCAGAATTCACAGGGTTCAGTGATGATACCTTGAGCGAGACTTCCTTACCACATTCTCCTTTTCAAGCTTAATACGGGTTTCTTTGAACATCGCTGATATCCTTGCTTCATCGCACAGGGCGTCATTCTCTTTGCATTCCCCTGCTTTTCTGCATTCCTGAGCCAGATGAAGGGCACGAGCTTCCAGCTTTGGAAGGGCTTCTTCAAGCGTACGTTTAAGCCACTTGTTGTCCTTGGAAAGCACTCCCACGAACATAGCCGGTATAACAACGCGTTCTATTGACTCAAGCCTTTTCCTTGCACTGAGAGTTACCATCGGTAATATGTTGGTGTATCAAATAATAAAACATGGCATCAATCGATAGATTTAATAACAATAATCCACTAGAGGGTAGAACCGGGCTCGTGGTCTAGCTGGTTATGACGTCGCCTTGACATGGCGGAGATCCGGAGTTCGAATCTCCGCGGGCCCATTTTTTTTATGTTCTGCAATTAATGGGAGTTATTTAGCAAGATATATATACTACTAAACCACTGTCGAGATGTTTGTGGGCAGGACAACTTTTTTAACACACTAACCCCCACTCCCCAACCTGCCCACATTCTCATATTTCCATCACGAATTTTAATATTCAGCATTAACGATAATAAACCCCGCAACTTTTATATATGATTGAATTGTGGTAGGTATTCGATGGGCAGGACATCTTTTTTAACACACTAACCCCCACTCCCCAACCTGCCCATCTTTCTTATTTTCCCCAGAACG
>JAHIHJ010000183.1 GCA_018899795.1 Methanobacteriota archaeon | reverse complement strand
TATTAGTCTAAAGAGCAATATTCGCTTATTATAATGGTAATATAGGAGACACATGATAAAGAGCAAGGGTAAGAGAACCAGGCCGCTAGGCGGCAATGTACCGACATATATACGCTTTACAAGAGACCAGCTGAAGGCGATAGACGATGCGGTCAAGGGGGGTCGCTTTCTTAACAGGAGCGAGGCTGCGCGGGCTGCTGTGGGACAGATGTTCGGCATTCCACTGCCGGATACGGCACCGGGCGCAAAGCAAAAAGTTGCGGGGTAATCCACGGATACTATGCCAGGCGATGAGGTACAGGTCAGCGCCAGGATATCGCCCGCGGAGCGGGATGCCATTAGGGCACACGGCGGACTGGTACATTTAATTCGCAAGTTCTTAGCAGATAACGCCACTGAAGAAGAAGTGATAAAGCTCGATGTCGGGATAGTCGGGTTTACCAATCGCATCGAAGCACTGGCATCGAGAAGTCATCAGAAAACACATCGATGATCGTAACAAAGGGTGATGAACTGGTTTATTTCGAGATATACCCGGAGCTCAGCGGTGTGGTAATCTCAGATCGGGCGGGTGAGCCTTTACTCGAATTAACTGCAAGGGAATCGAAGGGGAAGATGTATTGTTTTTCCACTCTGATCTGCAATCGGAAGGTGAACGGTGATATTTGCTTCAACGAGGCGATGCCAGGCAGCACGCCCTTGGCAAATTGATCGAAGCTTCGGAAGGTTCCGACCAGGTTGGAGAGATAGACCTTGCGAACGGCAGCAAATGGACTGCCAAAGGCGCCTGGGCGACGGGCAAAGCGATACGCGGCCCGCATAGATATTATGGCATCGTGGATGAAATGCAGGATATGACGAGAACTGCCTGGTATGTGCTGCTTGAAGTGGTCAATCTCCCTGGAAGGCAGATCATAGCGATGGGTACAGGCGGGCCCCAGGGTACACTCTGGCATGAACTCTGGGAGAAGTCAGATAAGAAGGAATGGGATGGCAAGAAATGGACGCCCACAAACAAGAACGCTACTCCCGGTTACAGCGGCTATCATCTATCGCAGGCATGGAGTCCGTTCGAGACCCCTGCATCATTGGCAGACAAAAAGAAGAGCTACCCGAAGACACTGTATCTTACAGAAGTGGAGTGCGCCTTTTTCAATGCTGCTGGCTTAAAACCTGCACCATACGACAGTATCTCCGAAGAAAAATAACCCCCTCGAGAAAATCCCCTATTTAGCATTCGTCTTAAACCAAAGCAGATGTGGGTATACTACCGAAAGATGTCGTGATGTTCTCCCAGCCTACACCCCCTTACAAATGAGGTAAAGAGATGGCCATCTACAATAATTTCTCCGACTTAGAGTTTCGTTTCAAACAAAATTCGTACAACTCCAATAAAAATTCCTTGAAACTCACCTCCTCCTTATAAAGAACAACCCAGATAAGCTGAAGCACCTGTTCATAAAGCGACACCTCGCTTTATGCGGTGTTCAGGTATGCAAGGGGCATACCTGTCGTTTGATAAACCTTTCTTAAAGGTTTTTCATAGGCAAAAAGGAAAAATCGAATACGAGCGTCAATGGATTTCGACATTATTCTGGCTTCATCCTGAACTCTGAATCCAGTCTCAATTCTCCAACGATTTTTATATGTTGGGATAATATAATCCAGGTTAATATCAGATTGATTTGTGGCAAATGCCCAATCATAAGATTTTTCGGTTCTTTTATCAAATATTTGTTTGAGCAAAGCGAGTGTTGTTTCGCCACGAATAACGGTTTTATTTTTATTCAGTTTGAGTGGGTATTGAATTTTCTTTTTTTCAGAATCAGCCATTTGGTTTAGTTCTTCTCTGACCTTGTTGTTCTTTGGGACAAAAATCAAATAGGGGTAACAGGCTTTATTCAATGTGAGCATAAGTTCCTTGCTAAAGAACCCCCTATCGAATAGAATCAATTTGATTGAGTTGACCAGCGGTTTCACCATCGAATAACACCAACATATTTCCTTTGCCATATTGTGACCAACATGAACCGGAATGGATATCAAAGGAATTTTTTGAGGAATATTGGAGCTTACAATTGCACAGGTGAGAAACTTGAACTTTCCAGTGACGGCTTTTTCACCAGTCCAGCCATATATCCAAAACCCTTGTGGATCTCCATAGAAATCTTCCTCAGTATAATCAAATGCCAGAACAACATCCTGTTTATCAAGCTGAAATCTGGTTCCGAGAAGTTCGACTGTTTTTAGATATTCCCAATAGATGTTGGCCCCTGGCACTTGTTTAATTGCCAGATGGATAGAATCCGCACGTCTACCAACAGTTTCTAGATAAGTGTTTGCTAATGCTGCATGCAGTAAATCAAGATCATAATTGAATCCTGAAAGAATTATGCCATTCGGTGATATATCGAGGGCACGGTCTATGAATGTATCAATGGTTTTGAGTGACCGAAAGTATCTATCTGTTTTGACGGTCAAATTATCACCAGATATACTGTTCTGTCGATGTATTCTTTGGGGCAGTCAACTTTTGCACTGTTGCCGAATTTCGTTACTTTGCGGATGAAGAATCCTTCGATTCCATCAATTTCAAGATGAGTTTGGGCTTGAATTTCAACTTTTTTCATTGGATATACTATGGATATCCATAAATATAAATATTTCGGTTCGAAAATAGTAATGGTTGGAAAATATCGGACTTATAAAATTATTTTACATCCTTTCGGAGATACTGTTTAAAAGCGATAGACATATCTCTGTACAATCTGTACAGGACATGTAACATTTAAAGCTAAAAATTATGGGGTTAATTAAATTAAAACTATTTAATTGTAATAAATAGATATATATTCAGCATGACCGAATCAGGGGAAAAAACTTTTGCACCCTCGGTTGCCTGCATATTCCCTAATTGCCTGCGCTTCGGTGAATTTACTGGAGTTGGTGGCTGAATTGTTAACTTATACGGAGAAAGATGAAAAATAAAATGGTTTTCCATGAATTTGATGATGATATCATGCATCAACAAGAATTGTCTGTTATAGAAAATAGCATTAATTCCATTATCATTTCTACAAAAAATAAACAAAAACCGAACCCGGATAACATGAATGATCTGGCTGAAATCTTGTTTATCACCTCATATCCACCGCGGGAATGTGGCATAGCAACCTATTCCCAGGATTTGATAAAGATGCTTAATAATAAATTCAGCAATTCATTGTCTATAAAAGTTTGTGCATTGGAATCAGGAGATTCAAATTATCCATATCCCGGTGAAGTAAAATATATTCTTAACACTTCATTAGCTGACGAATATAAAAAATTGGCATTAAAAATTAATAAAGACAATCACATTAAAATCGTCTTGATCCAGCATGAGTTTGGCTTTTTTAAAGTACAGGAACAAACATTTTTGCAATTTTTATATGAACTTTCAAAGCCGATTATTATTGTTTTTCATACGGTACTGCCTCATCCTGATGAACAGTTAAAATCAAAAATAAAGAATATTGCAGCTGCTTGTGGGTCAATCATCACACTGACCCATAATTCGGCTGATATTTTAACGAACGATTATGGTTTGCCACAGCAAAAAATATCAGTGATAGCCCACGGCACCCATTTAGTTCCCCATTTAAGCGAAAAATTTTTGAAGTTGAAATATGGACTAAATGACCAGAAAGTTCTTACAACATTTGGCCTGCTTAGTTCCGGAAAGAGCATAGAAACCACCCTTGAAGCATTACCTGCCATTGTTAAGCAATGCCCTAACGTAGTATTTCTGATTCTTGGCAAAACACATCCCGAAGTTGTAAAAATGGAAGGCGAAAAATACCGGGAAATGCTCGAGCAAAAAGTAAAACATTATGCTCTTCAGGATCATGTGAAATTTATTAATAACTATTTGGCATTGCCGGATTTGCTCGAATATTTGCAACTTACCGATATTTACCTGTTTACCACCAACAATCCTAACCAGGCTGTAAGCGGCACTTTTGCTTATGCCATGAGTTGCGCATGTCCCATCATTTCTACACCTATTCCTCATGCAAGGGAAGTATTGACTGAGGATACAGGAATTATTTTTGATTTTCGTAACTCACAGCAATTAGCCGATAGCGTTATCCGGCTACTCAACGATGATCCGTTACGAAAGAATATTAGTACAAATACCTTGCAGAAAATAGTTTCCACAGCCTGGGAAAATTCTGCCGTTGCACACATTATGTTGTTCAAAAAAATTGCCTGCAATAAAATTACAGTACGATATAATCTCCCTGCCATAAACCTGAACCACCTGAAACAAATGACTACCAATATCGGGATCATTCAGTTTTCAAAAATCAATCAACCCGATATCACTTCCGGTTATACCCTGGATGATAATGCCAGGGCCCTGGTAGCTATGTGTATGTATTTTAAATTGACAGGCGATGAAAAGATTGTAGATGACATAAAACAATATCTCAGTTTTATTAAACTTTGCCTGCAAACAGAAGGCGACTTTTTAAACTATGTAGATAAGGATAACAAATTTACTGAACAAAACAAAGCCGTCAATTTAGATGATGCCAATGGAAGGGCCGTTTGGGCTTTAGGATATTTAGTATCATTAACAGACCTATTACCTAAGGAAATCATTTCAGAGGCACAAAAAATCATTGAAAAATCCATGCTTCATTTAGACACAATACATTCTACACGGGCTATGGCTTTTGCTATAAAAGGACTATATTTCCATCATAAGGTCATCAAATCTCCTGAAAATATTGTCATTTTAAAAACACTCGCCAATCGTTTGGTTCAGATGTATAAGCACGAATCGAACGAAAAATGGGAATGGTTTGAGGGTTATCTTACTTATGCGAACAGTGTTTTACCTGAGGCTATGTTATATGCCTGGTTGTTAACAGGAGAAACAATTTATAAAGACATCGCCATATCGTCGTTTAATTTTCTGTTGTCACAAACTTTTAATGAAAACGGAATAGAAGTAATTTCTAACAAAAACTGGCTGCTAAATGGACAGGAAGCAGGGCATTTTGGTGAACAACCCATTGATGTTGCCTATACCATCATGACATTAAGTAAATTTTACGATGTATTAATGGACGAAGACTACCGCCTGAAAATGGAAACGGCATTCAACTGGTTTTTAGGGAACAACCGCTTACATCAGATTATTTATAACCCATGCACCGGCGGTTGTTACGACGGGCTGGAGGAAACTCATGTGAACATCAATCAGGGTGCAGAGTCAACGGTAAGTTATCTGATGGCACGATTAACCTTGAAAAAATATGAAGCTTCCCGCAGCAAAGCTGTCGGGGTATCACATGACTCCATTGGCGCTGAGCTTGCGTTGACCATGCCTTTTCTCAACCGCAGCATAGCTGTCGGGGTATAACGATTAAGATGAAAATGAATAGTCAAATTCCAAAGTCTGTAGCTGTAATCATTGCTCACCCGGATGATGAAACATTATGGACAGGAGGAACTATCCTGAGCCATCCCTCATGGCAATGGTTTATTGTTTGTCTTTGCCGTGGAAGAGATAAAGAACGTGTCCCCAGGTTTTATAAAGCATTAAAAACATTAAAATCAGACGGAATCATGGGCGATCTTGACGATGGACATGAGCAGAAGCCGTTGGATGAAAAGGAGCTGGAGCGAGCTATACTGGACTTATTACCTCTGAAGCATTTCGACCTGATTATTTCCCATAATCCCTCAGGAGAATATACCAGGCATATCAGGCATGAGGAAGTAAGTAAAGCAGTTATTAAACTCTGGCATGACGGTAAAATATCTACCAACGAACTTTGGACCTTTGCTTACGAGGATGGCAATAAGGAATATTATCCAAGACCAATAGAAACCGCTACTATTTATCGAACACTTACGAAAAGGATATGGCTGAGAAAATACAGTATAATTACAGAAACTTACGGATTTGAAGAAAGTAGTTTTGAAGCAGAAACAACACCACGGGCAGAATCATTCTGGCAATTTACAAATTCATATAACGCTAAAAAATGGCTTAATAATGGAGGAGTTTTTATACGAAAGTATTAGTATTATATGATTACCCCCCTTCACCAGGAGGGCTTGCAACGCAGGGCGATCTTCTATACAGGGGACTTCTTGAAATGGGTGTTGATGCCCATGCTGTTCATTTCGAATCAGCACAGGAGAAGGAATGGTACTATCGCTGGTTTGAGCCAGATGTTGTTGTTGGTGTAGGTTATTGGGGGCACACGCCACAATTGGTGCTTCACCCGCAACGGTATGGTGTGCAGCCAGTACCATGGTTGGTTGCCGACGGTTATATTGCAAACTACCAAGAGGTTTTGAATGCTCTTCCACTAATACTGGTAACATCGAATTGGGTAAAGGCGATGTATGTCCGCGATGGGATCAATGGCGATAAAATTGAAGTGTTACCTGTAGGCTGCGATACGGATGCTTTTATCCCTTATAGTAAGGACGATCCGAAAATTTTGGCCGTGCGCGAATCGCTGGGTGTTTCACCCGATCAGTTAATGATTCTCACCGTTGGCGGCGACGCCGCATCAAAAGGTGCACAGGAGGTAATGCAGGCGCTTGCTATCATTGATACGAAAGCGCCCGATTGGAAATATGTCTGCAAAGTATGGTCTCAGCCGCGAACCAAGCTTCAAAACCTGGCTGATCTGGAAATGGCGACACAGCTGGGCATTGAAAAAAATGTCACGTATGAAACCAACATCATTTCACGAAATTTCATGCCTTTCCTTATTGGAGCATGCGATATATACGCAGCCCCTTCCCGTCTTGAGGGATTCGGAATGCCGCAAGTGGAAGCCGGAGCTTGTCGAAAACCTGTAATAGGTATTAAAGCCATGGGAATGCTGGACACACTTGTACATGGTGAAACCGCATTCCTAGCAAATGTAGCACAGATAATTGTCGTGAACGAAGTGATGGTTGGTAACGAATCGGGCTTTGAAAACAACCATACGATTGTATTTAAAGATCCACGGACGGTGGACTATCGTGCAAGTGTTCACGATATTGCCAACTATTTAATGGATCTTATGACTGATGCAGCATTGCGGGAAAAAATGGGCAAAGCAGCCAGAGAACGTGTAGTGAAAAATTTTGACTACCGTGTTGTTGCAAAACGGTTTGTACAGATAATTAACGATAAATTGGAAATAAAGTAATTTGAAAATTAAAACCATGCAAACCGCAAACTGGCAAGAGATAGAAGAGGCAAAGAAGGCAGCCTTGAAGTGCTGCTTCATAATGCTCACGGACCATACCAGGGACTTCCGCATACGGCAGGCTGGGGATATCCGGAGCCGTATACAAGGGATTTGATGTTTTCATTCTGGGAATTGCTGTTTCTGAGAATCAGAAGCTAATAGAGAGCATTCGGAGAGTATTGGAAACACGGGCACAAAATCAGACAGAACATGGTCATATTCCTTCACTGGTGCACGACGAAGAGGATCGAAGATCGAGTGATATCTCTCCTTTGTTTTTGCTGGGTGTTGGCATTTTTAGAAAAATGACCGATGAGCATGATTTTCTTCAGGATGCTGTCAGTAAATCCTTGACATGGATGGAGTATCAAAGCCCAACGGATCGTTACCTGGTTGCCCAACAGCCAACAAGTGATTGGTGAGATGAACAATGGGTGACCAGATATGGTCTGTTTGTGAACAATTTTTTTATTATAAATATATTTAACTATCAGGATAACTACTAACACAAAATGAAACTGTTTTTGAGAACAAACTCGTATGGACATGCTCAAGCGTCGCAAGGCTGGCAACATCAACGCCGATTTTAAATAAAATTATTCCGGGTGAATTATCGGATTCGATAGTTAAGGAGTAATTATGTCAGAAATAGTAAATACAGATTTACTGGGCATCCAGCGCGGTGTCATTGTACAACAGGTTAATTGTCGCGGCGCGATGGGTCGCGGGTTAGCATTGGTCATCAGGCAGAAGTGGCCTATCGTGTACTCAGAGTATCGAAAGATGTTCTCTGCGGGCGAACTCAAACTGGGTTCAGTCCAGTTCGTTAAGGTGGCACCAGAGCTCTATGTCTGCAATCTTGCGGGGCAGGACCGCTGGGGTACTGATTCTTCGAAGACTGATCTGGGCGCTTACAGCCTTGCCTGGCCGATTGTCAGTCTTGAGGCTGAGAAGCTTGGTCTTCCTGTGTACGCCCCCTGGATGTTTGGCTGTGGGCTGGCAGGCGGCGACTGGTCCGTAGTTCAGCCGAAGATCGAAGCACTCTGTCCTGAAGTGATCTGGGCGCGCCGTGAGACCGGGCACACCTGGGAGAAGTCTGAGAATTACCGTGGGTTTTAACCGCATCTTTTTAAGGAGTTGAAAACCATGTCAAATATACTAACAACAAATGACATCAAATCCGATGAGAGTGCTGAGCCGCACATGACTGCGGAAACATACAGGTTCGTGATGGGTTGGAACTATTATCCTGAGCCCGCCACCGGTGAGCGCCAGGTAAAGCTGGACCTACATGTCAGGATGCCGTTCTCAGCGGATCCACCGAGCGCCGTGTGTCTTTTACCCGAGCATCTATTAAGGAGAAGACCAACCCCCGGAGCTGGATTCTGTGAAGGTAACCACTATGGCGAGAAGCCGAAGCCCAGACCCAGTAAAGCGGTCAGTCGTCCCTGGCAGACCCAGTCCAGTAAAGCGGCATGGAATGAGCGCGTTGAAAGCCTGCACAAAAAGGAAGCCGCATCAGTAAAAAGAACTGTGAGCCCTGAAGTCCCCCATGTCTGTGTGATGTGCAAGGACATGAATCCTTCGAGGAAGGGCTGTAAGCTTTCAGAGCAGGATTGGGGTCGCTTTGTTCTTTGCATGAAAGGCACCGCGGGTTGATAATTCTGCCTGCCAACATGAGAGCACTGCGAAAGCGCCCCTACTACACAGGTTCATTGCGTCAGAAGCTTGACGAGTTCGAGAAAAGGAACCGCCCCGCAAAGATCTGGCGGGTATCAACGCTACCGACATTCAATCGCAATGATGGTAAGTTCGTTCGCGACGATTGGGATGAAATGGGCAATCCCATCAGAGTGTACCGGGATTCGAACCCCAGACTGGTGCCAGAAATCGCTTTCAGCCATGATCGCACCGAGAGTAATTCGGGATACGACGAGTGCACCTTCCCGGATGACTGGCAGATGGACCTTGCGGAAGCCAATGGCAAGGATGACTATACGTTCGTCGATGCCCCGGACAGCGGCATCAAGAAGCAGTGTTTCGAAATGCCCAAGCCAAATTGGGTTTATGTTACACGCAAGTACTTCGATAATCGTCGTCGCATATTCGCTGGCTTCCAGACTTACTACACTCAGGACAAGCGCACAGAGCTGAACAGGGTATGGCACTGGATCCCAGAGCAGCGCAAGTTCATGTTCACGCTGGAAGAGCGTACTGTTGTAGTTCCAGTTAGGCACGATCTTGTTATCATGCGGACTGAAGAATACCCAACGCTCATAAATGTCCAGACCGAAGAGCAGCTCGCCAGGGAAATCAAGCAGGAAGCGAAAGCTACTGGTCGTTCAGAGCACGAGCTGCGCGCCGAGAGCACTATCCTGGTGCAGTCCAGTACTGTAGTGACAAAGAAGGAGCGCAGGTCTTACAATGCCAGGCGCGAAGTCGAGAAGCAGAAGCGCATGCTCACAGGTTATATGATTCTCAAGGATGTTAAGGAAGGTGTGGCTATGCCTAAACATAAATGGCCGATGCGCTCGAAGAGAGCGGCGGCGCCCATGGTTCAAGTACCGGCTGGGAAGTGATGAAATGACCACGCAACCTATATCCAAAGATCAGCTTGACATACTCAGGAAGCTGGGCATGCCAGAAGTGAAGGAAAATAACCAGTGGCTTGTGCTCCATGTAAAGGGTGATGGAATACGTGCGCTCGAATCATGGAACGCCAGGGTCTATACCAATGACGCTGGCAATATGAAAGTTGTCACTACAGACATGACTACTCTCGTGGCGCTGTTGTCTGGACAGCCGCAAGCTCCAAAGAGGGTCTCATCTGAACCGGGTAGGGTGATATCAATAGATGACTCAGGTTGGGGTTGTGAAACAGATGATGCAGAGGTGTTAACAAAACGAGGTTGGCTTTCTTGCTATAACCTGAAGAAGGATGATTATGTCCTTTCATACAGAGATGATGGAGTAATTAGATGGTCGCCAATTCTGAATATAGAGGTACATCCATTTGACGGTAGGATCAACCAGTTTAAGCATCGTAGAATATCGATCCGAGTTACACCAGACCATCATATGAAGGTTCTCAAAAGAGTCTTTAAAGGGAATGCTATAAAGCACACATCAAAGCTGGTGGGATTTCGGACAGAGTATGTTCATGTATCTGATCTCAAGAATAATGATAGGGTACCACAGACAGGAAGATGGGTTGGGACAGATACAGAGTACTTCATTCTCCCCGGCATCGAACAAATTAAACATGACTCTTTTTCGCGTGACCCCGTGAAAATAAGGATGGATGACTGGCTTGCCTTCTTTGGACTCTGGTTATCAGAGGGTGGTATAGTAAAGGTTGCAAACAAACAAGGCAACGGAGCCGCCTACAGGGTGCATCTTTATCAGAACACAAAGACGGAGACCGCAGAAAGGATAAGGGAGGTTCTACGAAGGCTGCCATTCCGCTCCAGTGAAATGTATAGGAGGAAAGTCGGGTTTGGGATAGAGAATGAGCAAAGCATGTTCAGTATCTTTGACAAGCAGCTCTATACATACCTCAAGCAGTTTGGAAAGGCGTATGATAAACATATCCCAAGAGACATTCTTGATTTGCCACCAGAAAGATTAAGGGTGCTCATCCAGTATATGTCTTATGGGGATGGTAATCTATGTTATTCTCACAATGGCAAGTCGGTACACCAACGATATTATACCTCTTCTCCAAAGCTGAGAGACGGTCTTCAAGAAATAATCGTGAAAACAGGACGCGGCTTCAGCACACGAATAAAGAACAATAAGAAGTGTGTGCGTGACAACTTCGACATTAGTATAAATAATACGAAGTGGTGTGTTGTGGGAAATATGGAATACACTTCGCCATATTACAAGGGAAATGTGTTCGACCTCTCTGTGCTTGAAGACAGAAGCTTCCTTGTAAGGCGTGAAGGCAAATCATATTTTACAGGCAATTGTCCGATGCTCGGTACTCTTGTCGGGCTGCATGATAGCTTGACCGGACGCATTGTCTTTGATGATGTGCCGGTTAAGTATTACCAGTCCCCGCTCTTTGAGAAGAAGACGTATCTCCATGTTGCTGCTGCAAGTGCGTTGGCATTAGCAATGAGAGAGTTCAGACTCTATGAGTACAATATGGACGATATTTTGTTCAAAATCTGTACAGGATACGTTAATAAAGGAATTGTGGATTCACTGAAAGAGTCAGGTTTCAAGGTCGAAACATGCGCTATCGGAGAACCACTGCAGAGCGCTCTGGAGAAAGCCCATGCCGAGTATATCCAGAAAATGGTAGGCTCTGCTTCGTTGTACTATGACCCAAAGGAACTTACCGATGACAATATCCGCAAGGCATACTCGAATACTATGAAGTGAATTCAGGAGAACAATGCCTGGGGTATTGCTAAGACTGGATGGAAGAGTATGAGGAAGCTGCAGCCGGGGGTGTGAGCATGGCATTCGATAACGCCACCCATTTGCTACCGCTACCAAAACTAACTACCATGCTACCAGCCTTCGGTAGCAGCTGCCAAATTATCCAGAGTGGACTCTTCTCCTTTTTGTTGTTGTGAATCCATGGGATCTATGGAGACTGTACTTCATGGAGACTCTCACTGAGCAGAGTATCAGTCCCCAAGCATATTTTCCAGCCACCCGCCCGCAAATCCCCCAAACCCCCTGCCTGTCTTTGTTCGTAAATATACGAAGCATATATCAGTCTATATTTTGGGCGGGCGGGTATATTCTCCATACTGGCGGGCGGTGCTTCAGCATACTTTTCGCTGCTACCAGGTCTTTCTACCCGGGCGCCATCGGTTCCGCTCATCTTCGTGGCGCGGTAGCAGTTAACAATAAACATCCCGGAAACAGAAATCCCCGTGGGATGTTCTTGTTTCAATGTAAAGGAATTACCAGAAAGGTTATCTAATAATATTTTGATATCTGTTAATAACAAAGGATATAGTATTATGGCTAATTCTTCAAACGAAGTTATCGAAGTAATAAAAACACGTCGCTGCATTCGTGAATACCTGGATACAGAGATTTCAGATACTGATATCAAATTTCTCATCGATTGCGCGGGGTATGCGCCTTCTGGCTTGAATATGCAGCCGTGGGGCTTTCTTGTGATAAAGAACAGGGATATGATCCTGAAGCTTTCGGAAACATGCAAGAAGTCCATGATCCCACTGCTTGAAGATATGAAAAATGCCTCAAAAGCCGCAGCAGAATATCTTTCATTCCTGAAAATGAAAGGGAGTGATATGTTCTATGGCGCGCCTGTGCTTGTAATAATATTTGGAAATAAGAACGCGCCAACCGCGGTATATGATTGCGCTATGGCAGCGCAGACAATGATGCTGGCGGCGCAGTCTATAGATATCGGCAGCTGCTGGATAGGAGGCGCACAGCGCTCCCTCATGGATGAAAAACTCCTGAAAGAACTTGGGGCGCCTGAAGGATATATCGCTGTTGCGCCATTGATTTTCGGATATCCAAAAGGAAAGCCTAAGGCACCTGACAGGATAGAGCCAAAAGTGGTATGGGTGAAATAGGGAAGATACTCTGAATGATAATGAAATCTTCAAATTGAGTTTTTCCTGGGACCACCCACATCCGTTAATCTCTCGCGGAGCGCCGGGGCCCCCCGCATCTAACTGAGTTCGAACCTGCAAGGGCGCCGTGTGCCCTCAACTCACCAGGGATGCGGCTTTCAGGGAACTCCGGCGCATCAAACACAATATCGGTCAAGCCACGGCGCGACGCCAGGATCAGATTAAAAGGAAGAATTTGGGAAAGGAATTGCTGCTGCAAACGTAAATGAGTAAAGTGG
>JAHIHJ010000182.1 GCA_018899795.1 Methanobacteriota archaeon | reverse complement strand
GTCCCTTGACATGGGACCATATTCCGTTTTTATCTGCATGCCGTTTTTCATAACAAAGTTCACTGCCTGCGACCATGCATCAGCAAGACCGACAGCATGAATGAGATTGGTAGGGGGATATTTCATGACCGCTGCTCCTTCGATTGCAACATTTTTTTCTTATATCTATTCTTGGGCATAGGATTAAAGTTTAACTATCTGGAATAAATTCAAAAACCTTATAAGTCCAATTAGCCTACTGTATTTTGCGTGGTGATTCAATTGCTAAGCGTCAATGAAAAAGGATTGGAAATCGCAGAAGAAATGATGGATTGGTCTGAGGAACTGAAAATCAAGACAATTGAGCTGAAAAATGGCAGCAAGGTCATAGACTGTGGTGTGAACGTAGATGGCGGATACGAGGCAGGGCTGATGTTCACAGATATATGTATGGGGGGGTTGGGTGCAAGTTCGATATCCGTGCATAAAGTGAATGAGATCCCGCTTGCGTTCGTTGATATTACAACTGACCATCCAGCAATATCATGCCTTGGCGCCCAGAAAGCAGGGTGGAGGGTCAGCGTGGACAAGTATTTCGCAATGGGTTCGGGTCCTGCGAGGGCGCTTGCTCTTAAACCCAAAAAGACATATGAGCGAATTAAGTACGAAGATGATTACGATTATGCTGTCATTGCCCTTGAATCAAGCCAGCTGCCTGATGAAAAGGTCATAGAAGCTATAGCAGAAGCGTCCCATGTCGACGCTTCGAATGTGGTAGCGCTTGTGGCTCCTACAGCAAGCATTGTAGGCTCTGTGCAGGTCTCTGGACGCGTTGTGGAGACGGCTATATTCAAGCTTAACGAACTTGGATACGACACAACAAAGATCATAAGCGGCACAGGATGCGCGCCAATTGCCCCGGTTGTCAAGGACGACCTGAAAGCAATGGGAAGCACTAACGACAGCGTGATTTATTATGGTTCTGTCTTCCTCACTGTAAGGGGAATGGACGAAGAGAAATTCAAGAATGTCCCGTCCTCGACCTCAAAGGATTATGGAAAACCTTTCTACAAGACGTTCAAGGACTCAGGGTATGATTTCTTCAAGATAGACGCGAACGTATTCGCGCCTGCGGAAATAACGGTGAACGACCTTGAGACAGGCAAGACCTATCGTACAGGTCACCTGAACGGGGAAGTTATACTGGAATCGTATGGGATAAGCGGGTTATAAAACCGCTTTCCTTATTCTCTGGATTGTGAGCAAATATATTGTATCTCAGGATAACCACCACAACAAACGTTCTCTCTGGATGACTGAACAAACATACATTTAATACAATCCCTCTCCAATCTAAAATCCATATGCACGGCTGGACAGGAAAAACCGTAACTATCGATCTGACAGACAGCAGTATCACAGGAACAAAGAGCGATACTGGTATTCTTCATTCATTCATAGGAGGAAGAGGTCTTGGAGTGAAACTGTATTACGATGCAGTTGACCCATCCATCGACCCGTTAAGCCCTGAAAATATCCTCATTTTCGCCACAGGTCCCCTCACAGGTACCCTGGCGCCAATGTCAGGCAGGCATGCCATGGTGTCAAAATCGCCCCTGACAGGCACGATATTCGATTCGAGCAGCGGGGGATTCTTTGGTAAAGAACTAAAATTCGCAGGGATAGATGCCCTGGTTTTAAAAGGGTCAGCAGAAGAGCCGGTTTACATCTCTATCAACAATGATGATATCCAGATACATCCCGCAAAAGAGTTGTGGGGCGAGAACGTCAGGTCATGCACTGATAAACTCTCATCACAGGGTCGCGTGGCATGCATCGGGCGGGCAGGCGAGAAGCTAGTTCCCATGGCTAATGTGATGAACGATCATTCCCATGCCTGCGGACGCGGGGGCATGGGCGCAGTCATGGGCTCAAAGAAGCTCAAAGCGCTCGTGGTAAAGGGGGATAAAAGACCCCTGATCGCAGATGAGAATGGTTTCAGGAAAGCAAGAGATGAAGCCCTTAGGCTCATAAAAAAAAGTCCGGTGTCCTCGAAAGGACTGCACATCTTCGGGACATCAGCATTAGTGAACCTGATGAACTACCTGAAGTTATTGCCTGCTGGGAACTTCCGTGAAAGCGAGTTCAGCAGCGCGGAAAAGGTTTCAGGGGACTTCATAAAGGAAAAATACGATATCAAGAACAACACCTGCTATAACTGCGTGATAGCATGCAGGCACGTTATTAAAAGCGGAGCCCTTGAGGGTCATGAGATCCCTGAATACGAGACCCTGTGGGCTTATGGTCCTGATAATAAGAATGCGGACCTGGAAGCCATCATCAGGGCGAACCGCATGTGTAATGATTACGGTATAGATACCATCTCTTCCGGATCCACAATAGCGGCTTACGCTGAGATCATGGGGGAAGATATCAGGGAATTTTCCGAACTCGTTAAAAAGATAGGTGAAAGCGAAGGTGTCGGGAAAGAACTCGGCATGGGTTCAAAGGCTCTTGCAAAAGCTCATGGAAAAGATGTTGCGATGCACTCCAAGGGGCTTGAACTTCCGGGATATGACCCGCGCGGGGCGCTGGGGATGGCTCTTGCTTATGCCACATCCAACAGGGGAGGATGTCACATGCGCGCCTACATGATATCGCCCGAGGTACTGGGGAAACCTGAAAAGGTAGATCGTTTTACCTTCAAAGGAAAAGCAGGGCTTGTTCAGGCATACCAGGATGAAATGGCTGCTCTTGATTCCCTGGCTGTTTGCAGGTTCGCGTGGTTCGATGTTTCGAAAGTGGAGTATGCGAGTATGCTGAGCGCCGCAACAGGTTTGGATTATTCCACAGAGGAGTTCATGAAATGCGGAGAGATGACATGGAACCTTGAACGCATGTTCAATATAAGAGCGGGATTTTCAAGAAAGGATGATGCCCTGCCTGACAGGTTCTTTGAGAGCGGAGGGATCGACCGGGGGGAGTTTGAGAAGGCGCTTGATGAGTATTATCTTTTGAGAGGCTGGGACGGGAACGGAGTGCCAAAGGAAGAGAAGCGACGGGAGCTGGGGCTGTTTTAAAGGTCGAACAGATTTTGCGCATAGGAAATTAAGTGGGAATTATACATATCGAATATAGTCATTTTAGTGATTTTTCTTATACTTAATAGCGGTTTAATTTATACATTATATGCATGTATTATGAATTAACCAGAGGTAATAAAATGTTTGATATATTGGATCGGATCAGACTCAGAAAGATCAGAGAAAATGAAAAAGAAAACTATAACGCAAAGAAACTCCAATATAGCTGTGGAGTTAAGGGAATATTCAGCAAGTGAGGAGAATTTATGGAAACAATTAGTGCACATCAGTCAGTAAAAGAACAGTACAATATATTGAAAAAAGATGCTCGTTCTGTGAACAGGGCATAAGCTGCCAGCTTTGCAGCAATGGTCCTTGCAGGATAAAACCAGGCGCGGAGAGTGGAGTATGCGGCATAGATGCAGACGGGATGGCAATGAGGAACTTCATGTTCCTGAACACAATGGGCACAGCCACATATACCTTTCACGTAAAGGAAGTGGCCAAAACCCTGAAGGCAACAGCCCTTGGAAAAACCCCATTCCAGATAAAGGACGAAGCAAAGGATAGAGGTCTGGAGAAAGCTTGGTATCCTCCCTGGAGGACCACTTCATGAGGTAATGGATGCGGTCTCTAGCACGATGACCAACATCGACGGCGATTATGTCTCGCTTGCAAAAAAGGCGCTGCGCCTGGGTATTTCCTGCATCTACGGCTCGCAGATACCGCTTGAGCTGGGACAGGACATACTGTTTGGCACTCCCCAACCTCATGCGGTAAATGTAGACCTTGGCATAATTGACCCTGCTTATGTGAACGTAGTTGCAAATGGTCATGAGCCATTCATCGGCGCAGCGCTTATCAAGGCTGCACATGAAGCAAAGAACCAGGATAAGGCAAAACAGGCAGGAGCAAAAGGTCTTCACATCATCGGCTCCATCGAGACAGGACAGGAACTCATTCAGAGATATCAGATAGATCATGTATTCGTTGGCATGACAGGCAACTGGCTGTGCATAGAACCAGCGCTTGCAACAGGCGGGATAGATGT
>JAHIHJ010000181.1 GCA_018899795.1 Methanobacteriota archaeon | reverse complement strand
CCACCTATTTTTCTCTCTTTGCTGCAAAGGTTCTATATTTTCTATATTTAAATTACTTTTCCCGAACTTTACCCAAACGAATTCTCCAATACCTTAATTACTCACCATTACCATTAAACTGCGAGAGTGAAACTAATCATGACCGACATGAAAACCCTGTTAGAAAAATTATCCAATGCGCACGGCGTTTCAGGCTACGAAGGGAACATCAGGCAGATGATAGAGGAAGAAGTAAGACCATATGTAGACGAGATAAAAACCGACAGGATGGGAAACCTCATTGCCACAAAGAAAGGCGGCTCACCTGTGGTCATGCTCGCGGCGCACATGGACGAGATAGGTCTCATGGTAAAATACGTGGACGAAAAGGGATTTGCGCGGTTCACAAAGACGGGCGGATGGTTCGACCAGACGCTGCTTAACCAGAGGATGATAATGCATACTGAGAATGGACCTGTTTACGGAGTCCTTGGCTCAAAGCCGCCTCATGCCATGAAAGAGGAGGACAAGAACAAAGTAATAAAAGCAGACGATATGTTCATCGACTTCGGAGCAGCGAGTAAGGAGGATGCCGATAAAATTGGAGTGAAGACGGGGACTCCGGTTACTTCGGATGCTGAATTCAAATCACTTGGCAACGACCGGGTCACAGGGAAAGCCTTTGACAACCGCGCGGGCTGTGTAATGCTCATAGAAGCACTGAGGCAGATGAAGGATGTAAAAGCTACTGTCCATGCAGTTTTCACAGTACAGGAAGAAGTCGGGCTAAAGGGTGCAAAGACAAGCGCTTTCAGGCTGAACCCAGATGTTGCGCTGGCTACCGATGTTACAATAACGGGCGACCATCCGGGGATAGACAAAAAGGATTCAGCCATCGAGATGGGAAAAGGACCTTCCGTAACTGTAAGCGATGCTGACGGCAGGGGTATCATCGTTCCAGAACCTGTATTGAAATGGCTCAAGGAAGCAGCCGGGGCAAATATCCCATACCAGCTCGAAGTGGGAAGCGGCGGGACGACTGACGCTTCTGCTATACACCTCACGAAAGAAGGCATTCCCACAGGCGTCATCAGCATTCCTACCCGCTATATACATACACCTGTATCCGTGCTGTGCATGTCTGACCTTGAGAAGAGTGCGGAGCTGATAGCAAGGGCTTTGGAAATCGTAGATAAGTTTTTCTAATGGTACACCTATTTTAAGGGCTTACCGGTGATACAAATGAACAGAAGGAATCGCTTTATTTGACCGCATGAAAATACTTGACACAACTTTAAGGGACGGCGAACAGACACCCGGCGTTTCGCTGACTACTGAAAACAAGCTTTTGATAGCAAAGAAAATTGACAGCCTCGGAGTGGATATTATTGAGGCAGGCTCTGCGATCACCTCAGAAGGTGAACGCGCTTCTATCAAGAAGATAGCGAATGAAGGATTAAATGCAGAGATATGTTCCTACTGCCGCATTAAGAAGGAGGACATAGATGCCGCCCTTACCTGCGATGTTGACTCAATCCACCTTGTCGTACCTGTCTCTGATCTTCACATCCAGGCAAAACTGAAAAAAGACCGCGATACAGTGCGGCAGATGGCGGTCGAAATGACAGAATATGCTAAATCTCATGGCTTAATAGTGGAACTGAGCGGCGAGGACGCTTCACGCGCCGACCTGGATTACCTGAAATCCGTTTATAACGCGGGCATCGATGCAGGCGCTGACAGGCTGTGCTTCTGCGATACTGTGGGTATCCTCACTCCAGAGAGGTCATATGATATTTTTAGCGACCTGTCGCAGCTTCGAGTGCCCATAAGCGTGCACTGCCACAACGATTTCGGGATGGCAACAGCCAACACAGTGGCTGCGCTGCGCGCCGGGGCAGGCGAAGCTCACGTCACTATAAACGGCATTGGTGAGAGGGCAGGGAATACGTCGCTTGAAGAAGTCGTGATGGTGCTGTATTCATTATATAAACAGGAAACAAAGATCGACCTCAAAGGACTCTACACCACCTCTCACCTTGTGAGCAGGTTATGTGGGATCCCGGTCGCCCCGAATAAAGCCATCGTAGGAGGGAACGCTTTCACGCATGAGGCTGGCATCCATGTGCACGGGCTTCTTGCTAACACATCCACATACGAGCCGATCACGCCTGAACTTGTAGGGCGCGAGCGGCGCATTGTCCTTGGCAAGCACGCCGGAAGGAGTTCGGTGGTGCTTGCGCTGAAAGATATGGGCATCCCGGTCACTGAAAAGCAGATCGACAACATAGTGGAAAGGATGAAAGAAATGGGCGACAAGGGTAAACGGGTCACTGACGCAGACCTCCTTACGATCGCAGAGACCGTGTTGGGCATCTACCAGGAAGCAAAGGTCAAGCTAGAGGAGCTCACAGTTGTTGCTGGCAATACGGTTATGCCAACGGCTTCCGTCAGGCTCAAGGTCAATGGAAACCAGGTTGTTGAAGCAGGTGTAGGCACAGGGCCAGTAGATGCAGCGATCAATGCCCTTAAAAAAGCCGTTGCAGGCATCGCAGACATCCAGCTTGACGAGTACCATGTTGATGCGATAACAGGAGGCACT
>JAHIHJ010000180.1 GCA_018899795.1 Methanobacteriota archaeon | reverse complement strand
TTGATCGGACACTTGCCCAGAAAGCTGCTATGGCAGGGGCTGAAGTAATGGTAAAGACAAGGGCGACTGGATTATTGAGATCAAATGGAATGGTTACGGGGATCAATGCCATGTACATGGGGGAAACTCATGAGATCAAAGCTGATATAGTGATAGGAGCGGATGGTATTGAATCAAAAGTGGGACGATGGGGCGGCATAGACACATCATTAAAACCTGGTGATATCGAGACAGGCGTTCAATTTTTGGTATCAAATATAGATCCTGGTGAATATAATAAGTTCTATTTAGGAGAAAAATATGCTCCTGGAGGGTACCAGTGGATATTCCCTAAAGGCGAACATACGGCAAATGTCGGACTCGGTATCCTGGGGAGTAAATCAGGCAATGTCAGGGCAATATCCCTACTTCATAGATTTTTAGAAATAAATATGCCCCAGGCTAAGATAGTAGAAATGGTAGTTGGAGGCGTTCCTGTTAGCGGGCCGATAAAACAAACAGTGACTAATGGCCTTATACTTGTTGGAGATGCTGCAAGACAGTCTGATCCCCTGACGGGAGGCGGCATCACCAATGCAATGGATGCTGGTAAGATGGCAGGAGAAGTTTGCATCAAGGCAAAAGAAAGGGGGGATTATTCTGTTAAGACTTTAAAGGAATATGAGGATGGATGGCGTGCGACCATAGGGAAAGAGATATCAAGGTCGCTGAAGGTGAAGAACCTTTTTATCAGGCTTTCAGATGAGCAGTTGAACCAGCTTGCACATTCGCTTGATGGAGTGGATGCAAGAACGATGGAACTGCCAAAGTTTCTGGCTGTCCTGTTCAGGAAAAATCCGAAATTGCTCTGGGAACTCAGGTCGCTTTATTAGTGAATTTTGAACTGGTGAAGAACTGTCAGGTTCTTTGCTGATATTTTTCCTTATTTTTGAGAGAGAATTATTATCCTGAATTTCATCATAATCTGGATAAAATATTAATAAAGGATAGATATATAAGAAGCATATAGAATGAGACTAATGGATATACAAAATTATTTTAATGAATACCTGAGAATAACTCGTTCTTGCATCATGACGCCTGATGCATTTTTCCGGGAGATCAAGGATGAAGAAAAGCGCTGGATGAAGCCTCTTGCTTACGCGCTCATATCGATGGGAGTAAATCTCATTGGATATCTGCTGGTTTATTTATTCCTTGAGGGATATCCGTTCATACTGGTTGTTCCAGAAGCTATCTTGATCCTGGGATTCTTTCTAATCTTCGTGCTGACCCAAATTGCGCGCCTCGTCGGAGGAAAGGGGAATATTACCCAAACATTCAATGTTATCTGCTATTCAGTCTCAGTTCTTAATTTCTCCGGGATATTTTTCGTATTTTTGATACTCATTCCGCAATTATTCCGTGAAACTGGTATGATCGCGCTCGCAATTTTTGTTTTTCTTGCTTTACTCTTGCTCGATAGTTTTCAGTATTTAATTTATCTTCTCATAAAAGGGATTTCGATCACCTCAGAGATCAATAAGCTAAGGGCGCTCGCAGCTGTCATTATTTCTTTTATTATAGTTATAACTCTGATATTTTCAGGTCTATTCATAATTGATGAATTATCCCGCACATCTCATCCATATATTCCTCCTTCTCAGCCATCATATAATCCTGGAATTGATACCCCTGTACCGCAAGAATATAATTCTGTTAGCATAGAGCCGGTGCAGCAAAGATATAATCTAACCGCTTATCTCGGTTATGCTCCTGTTATTGACGGCATGATCAACGGTGATGACTTATGGAAAGAGGGAATGAATGTTCAGACAGATGTAAAGGGCATTTCATATACAATAACTACAAAGCATGACAGGGAGTACCTCTATATCCTTATGCATTGGAAAGGACCGTCTGTATGGAATGACCATATCCTGCTTCTTCTTAAACAGGATAATGGAGTTCCTGATTTCAATATGAACACAGGGCGTATTGACATGTATTCTTTGAAATATGAACCCGCCATATTTGAGGACTGGCATTTCGTGAGCGATTTCACATCAGCAGAACATCAGGATGGCTCTGCAAAGGTCAGCTACAATAATAATATCGATGAAATGGTGATCGAATGGAAGATACCCCTGAACTCAGGTGATACTTATGATATATCTGTCAATAAATATCCAGCCCGCCTTGGCTTTTCTATTATCAACGATAGAGATGGAGGTATTTTTCCAGCTCAGGCACATCAATATTATCCGGAGACATGGGCGAACCTGGAGATCGTCGATACGAAACTAAGATAATCCTGTGTCCGATATCATTGATAAATAGAAAACGTATCGGGAATATTAATAATAAAGGCTGCATTGAAGAAATACAAAGGAGATTTCGTGTGGTAATAAAGGATTATATAAAAGAGTACATCAGGATAACCCTTTCAAGTATTAAGACCCCGGAAGCATTCTTCAGGGGGATCCCTGATAAAGAACAGAATTCTGCAAAACCTGCTGTCTACTTGATACTCTCAATTGTGTTTTGTCTTATTTTCCGTCCTGAAATATTTTATCTGATTTCCGGGGCTATCAATCCGATATATGATCCATCGATCTATCTATATATTTTATTGATATTGTTTATTATAATTGCTTTCATTCTCTTCCTATCGCTTATTTATATCACCCTGATGCACTTTGTTATCCGGCTTATCGGGGGGATAGTAAAGATCGAAGATACTTTCATGGTGTTTTGCTATTCAGTATCCCCTTTGAACATCATCTGGATACTTAATTTTCTTTCAGTATTTCCTGGAGCTTACGACTACTATTCCGGAACATGGATATACTTCCTATTTTCCCTGCTCTGGATCGGCTGCATCCTGTACATATTATACATTATGATAACAGGAATATCAGTCAGATCAGGGATAACAAAGCCCAGGGCTTTTGCGGCAGCTTTCGTGCAGCCGCTTGTAATAATACTTGTTTTCCTCTTCATGATATTCATACCTTCTCAGACATCATATCAACCCGGAATTGAACAACCTGTATGGCAAGAAGTACCTTATGTCGGCATAGAAGCGCCGCCGCAAAGATATGATCTCACCGCGTATCGGGGTTCTGCACCTGTTATTGACGGTATTATCAGCGGCGATGACAGATGGAATGAGGGAATGAATGTTCAGATGGATGTCAGGGACACTTCATATTTGATAACAGCAAAGCACGACAGGGAGAACCTCTATGTCATGATGCAATGGAAAGGATCTCCTGCATGGAATGACACCATCCTGCTTCTTCTTAAACAGGATGATGCAGCGCCTGGTATGAATATGAACACAGGGCGTATTGACATGTATTCTTTGAAATATGGACATGCCATATTCGAGGACTGGCATTTCGTGGACGATTTCACATCAGCAGAACATCAGGATGGCTCTGCAAATGTCAGCTACAATTACAATATCCGCGAAATGGCGATCGAATGGAAGATACCCCTGAATTCAGGAGATAATTATGATATCTATATCAATAAATATCCAGCCCGGCTTGGCTTTTCCATTGTGAATGATAGGGACGGCGGCATTTTTCCAGTCCGGGCACATCAATACGATCCGGCGACATGGGCGGACCTGGAGATCGTCGATGTGAGAAAACCATAAACAACTATCCTGACAAAAGATGCTGTCAAAAACTTTGGTGTTGTCCAATCGATAAGTAAAATAGCCACAGAGGCTCGGAGGCACAGTAATTATTTCTCGGTGTTCTCTGTGCCTATGCGGCGAATATTTCATGCAAAAAACCAAACTATTTTCCAGTTCCTGACAAAAGAAATAACCTTATCATCTTTTACGCTAAAAATCAAGTGATTTACAATATGTTCACAATAATCACAGGCGCACAGTTCGGGGACGAAGGAAAAGGCAAGATAGTCGACATGATGGCAGCAGAATACGATATCGTAGCTCGTTTCCAGGGCGGGGACAACGCAGGTCATACTGTCGTGGCAGAGGGAAAGACATACAAACTGCACCTTATCCCGTCAGGAGTGCTCTTTGATGCCCGCCTGCTCATAGGTCCTGGTACTGTCATGAACCCTGAGATACTGATGAAAGAGATCGCCATGCTTGCAGATAATGGGGTTGAGGTGACGCCCCGGAAGCTTGGTATCGACGCAAAGACAAGCATCATAATGCCATATCACATAGCGCTTGACACTCTTCGCGAATCAAAGCGCGCCGTGAAAATAGGCACCACGAACAGGGGGATAGGCTTTGCCTACATCGATAAAGTCGGGCGCGACGAGATACAGATGGCTGACATTGCTGATGAGAAGCGCTTTGCGAAGCGGCTCGATGAACTTGCTCCACAGAAGGAAAACGCGATACGAGAAATGGAAGGTGACCCGAAGATCGCGCGGTCCCATGTTGATGAGTATATCGAGATCGGTAAAAAATTAAGACCATACATCACAGATGTGTCGCGGGAGATCAACCTTGCATTGAAAGACGGTAAAAAAGTGCTCGCAGAAGGCGCGCAGGGCTCGCATCTTGATATCATTCACGGAACGCAGAAGTTCGTCACTTCATCAAGCACGGTGGCAGGTTCAGCATGCTCAGGGCTTGGTGTGGGT
>JAHIHJ010000179.1 GCA_018899795.1 Methanobacteriota archaeon | reverse complement strand
CCCGCGGGTGCGATGACTACAGGCAGTTCAATGACCGGGTGGCAGCATTGCGGCAGTACAGGCAGGAGGGCATCGAGATAGAACCAGGTCAGAGCGTGCGCTACATAATAACAGACCACAGGTCAAAGAGCTACCAGAAACGTGTGAAGATACCTGAGCTTGCAGATGGGGACACGCAGTATGACAGCGCGAAATACTGTGAATACCTGCTGCGTGCGGCTGAAAGCATACTGCTGCCCTTCGGGTACACGGAGAAAAGACTGGATGAAATGATGAAAGGAAAAGTGCAGGGAAACCTGAGTGAATATCTGAACAGTTAAAACTTTTAGGAAAGTATATTGTATAACAGGTAATAAACAGAAAACAACAATAGGAGGTATTATGGTTTTATTAGAGACTTTAACGATTGCATCAGGTGCGATCTATGGATACCTGAAACCCGGGAAGGAAGACCGCACAGCCCTACTTAAAAAAGGGGTGTTGATTGGTATAATACTCGGTCTTGTCTTTACAGGACTGGGAATGTTAGTGAATATTAAATTCCTCCTGCCTAGCAGCGTGGTAGGATTTCTAATATTTATCGAAGTGATAATACTTGCAGTTCTTTTCGTACTCGGCACGTTCATAGGGGACTGGCTGGAAGAGAAAAGTAAAGCTGCATGATCAGGATTTAATGCTCCGATGGGGATTTGAACCCCAGTCGTCAGAGTGAGAGTCTGACATGATTGGCCGTGCTACACTATCGGAGCGCGGTTGTCTGAAGGTCATTATGTGGTTATTAAAGTTTCGTTTAAACCCAGTACTTAAGAAGATTTTTAACTGAAATAATATTGATGACACTATAATTTTATTATTTTGATTAATTATTATCATGTTTAATCATGATAAACTATAAGTACAATTACGATTATTTATGACAAGGAGGCGTTTTATGAGCGAAATCGTTAATGTTGTTTCCCGTGAAAACGGGAAAGTAAGCAGGAAAAAAGTGAAAGCATCGCCGTATGAATTTACCATAGCCACCCGTGCAAAATGGGAGATGGTAATAGCGGATGAGGATGTTACCATCGGGGCGGGGAAACTTGAACGTGTTAAGGTAAAAGAAGTCAATGTACAGAAGGACATGCTCGCAATACCCTGCGCTTTCAGCCATCATCCTCTGGTTTCGGTCATAAAAGTGGTGACCAGGGACGGTCCTGCACCTGTCGAAACAGACCGCATCATCAACGCAGCATACGTTCTTGGGCAGGAGTCGGGTGAGATCAAGAAAGGCGACCTTCTCTCGGTGCTCAACCTGTATCCCATAATGTTCACAAGAGAAGCCACGAAGCCTGTGCTAGTCAGGTGAGGACAATGGAAACCTGCATGATCTGCAAGGGCCAACAGGACTCAAAACATTACAGCAGCTACAATATCTGCACTGAATGCGCTGACCTCATGGAAGACCTGATGGGTGAATACTTCCTCAGGACGATAAGAGAAGGCACAGGATCACAAAAAGGCTATCTCAATTATCTTGAGAGCGGAAAAAAGTATGTAAGCGACTACCAGAAGATAAGAAAACATACGAAGCGCCACATCCAGCACATGGGAGAGCATGTGCGCGAGGAGATGCAGAAGGGCGCAGAGGGCGGAAAAAAGAGATACCTTGAAAGGCTGCTCCTGACCATCGACTGGCTTGAGAACTCACCTGAGTTCTATAACTACTATTTCAAGGAATACTACGTCTGCCCGGAATGCGGCGCATCCATATTCGACCACTATGAAAAACAGGATGTTGGCGACTGGCTCATGATAACCTGCAGCAAGTGCGATACTGTGATAAAGAAGTATTTCTCGCCCAAGTTCGTGAGTTAGCCGTTTTATTTTTTTGGATTTTATTGATAAATTTGAGCATAATCCTTAATACCACCAATGCCAATATTACCATCAGTGGTAAAAATGGAAATAATCACAATAGATAATACAGGAAGGTTAGTCATTCCCGAATTAATACGGAAAAAATTGCATCTTACAAAAAATGTACCGCTTCTAATTACTGAATTAGATGATGATAAGATCTTGATCAAAAAGCTTGACAGGAATGCAATCGAGAAAAGGCTCAGGGAGGAACTTAAAGGGCTGGATTTAGATAAGATAACTTCTGAAGTCAGAACAGAAGTAAATGAAGCGGCTAAAAAGAGATATGCAGCGATTCTTGGTTGATGCCAACGTATTCGTGGCAGCGATTAAGAACCCTCAAAAGAAAGCAGGGGCTCTAGATTTAATTTTAGAGCTTGCATCAGGTGAGGATGTATTCCTTGTTGGAAATGATCTGTTATTACTGGAATTCGATAAATATTCCAAGAGATTTAAATCCGAGACTGCATCTCACCTTATAAAACGATTAAAAGACAAAATGATAGTGGTAGAGGTAAGTGAAAAATCTTAGAAAAGATCATAAGCGCCGAGGTAGGGATTTGAACCCTAGCTTACCGGAAGGTAAAACAGGTCTCGAGCCTGCCGCGTTAGTCCGCTCTGCCACCTCGGCACGGGTGTGCTTTTAATATAGTTTATATAATAATTTTTTAAGGATTTTTATACAACTTTTTAAAAGCTTCAGTATTTTACTGCTTCATTGATTTACTGCGTTTTATAATTTATTATAAGTAGCTCTTTTAATTGTTGATTCAATTCATGTTGGGAGTATTCCCGAGATACAATATTTCAAAGCAGATGATTTGTTGTTGTCATTTTGTTTTTTACATATTGAATTAATCGCAAAAGTGCTAATGGCCCACCATAGTCATACCTATCGAGTTTTTTCCCATGTAAATTATGCGTTCTCAGAGTTAAGATATTAGTAATCTCAAATTCCATATTCATTGTAGATTTGGATATATCCCAAACAGGCTTTAATGGATCATGAGCAAATGCATTTCTAATTAATCGAACCACTTGTGATATATTTTGAATCTCTTTATCTTCGCTTTGGAGTCTATTTTTTCCCCACTCATCTTCTAAAACCTTGTTCAATTGAAGAATCATTATATACGTTGCAACAAATTCTAATATTCTAGCTCCTATTTTTTCTTCAGGTTTAGTTAATTCCAGGTCTTGCTTATTGACAACATGTTGTAAGAAAGAAAAAGTATCGTAATATTTAAGATTCACATCCGAGCTTGTGATAGTCGTTGACGTAGCTAAAGCGAATTTGTAAAAAATTTCCGCATACTCTAATTTTATTTGAGATTCATTCTTCATAAATACGGGTTATGGTTAAGATTTTACTGAACTAAGTGAAAATCTTTACAATATCATTAAGCCATATTTCTTCTTCAAACCATCCGACAGCACTTCTTATTAGAATTTCTTCATTACCGTCGTGATATTTTGAAGCAATGAATTTAAGAGCCCGATGAGGATCGTCTGCCATTAATCCGTCTCTTTCTCCTGCGGAGAATCTATACTGTGGTTGCTCAAATGCTTTGTTCCTGACTTGAACTTCCAAGCTTTGTGGGACAATACACAAATTAACTTTAGTGATTATTCCATTTCTTTGATTTGTTATAGTTATTGATTCTCTTGTAAAACTGGCAATTGGAGGTTTTTGAAATATTGCCGGGTCATTTAAGATTTCTTCAAGTTTATTTTTAGTTAATGTAAACAATTCTTCATAAGAAGAACCATCATTATCGATAATAACAATCAAATCCACATTTTCTGGAATCGCTCTTAAAGTACTAATAACTCTTCTGAGAACCCAGTCAAAAACAGTTGGTCGACCATTATCTCCATATATGGTTGTTCTAATTCTATCTCGCATAAAATGATAATTTCCATATATTCCTTGAAGTTTTTGCATTTGGTTATCAGGTATTAGATAAGTATCTAGGGAACCAAATATTTTTAAAACCTCATGAAAAAATACAGCATCGTAGAAACCTTCACATATTATTAACTTCAATCTTAAGACCTCCGAAGGTCGCTCTTGATTTCCTCTATCTCTTTTTTTGCATTATTCCCTGAAATCACCTCTCTTTCAATGAAACCATCAGGTAATTTTATCAATCTTAATATATTTATAGATTCCAAGCTACCTAATTCTTCAGCTTTATTAAAAATATAATTGAGTAATTCAATATTATGCGTCGAAATGAAAAACTGCGAATATTTGGAATTCCTTATAATCTCCTCTGCTAATATCTCTAGATAGTAAGGATGTAAATTTGTCTCAGGCTCTTCAAGAAGTACAATTCCTCTTGATACCAATGTCACCATAAAAGTGAGCCTCAGTAAAGCATTAAAACCATCGCCCATTAATGATAATGGTAAGGATTCTTTGTTTTCTTGAAGAATTGACAGACCACCATCTGTTCCTTCTCTAATATCTTTTAAGTGTATCCTTGTTCTTATAGTCTCAATCGCTTTATCTATTTTATTAGCCTTGACCAAACGTTTGTACAAATCAAAAGTATCGTCGGAGTATCCTATCATATGAAAGTTAGAAAACATAGGGATAAACAATTTTTCAGCTAGATATTCATCGTGGTAAACGGTTGTGTCTTCAAAGGGTACAAATTCATTTTGAATGGATTCAAAATCAGAATCTATTTCTAATTGAACAACTGATACATTTATTATATCGTTATTCGTTTTTGAAGATAAAAGTAATTTCCCGGACGAATACATTTTCTGCCTGATTTTTTCTGCATCTTTTTCGGTTTTTTCTTTTTCGCCCTCTAAAATATCAAGAATATTTTTTAATCTTTTTTCAACTTCAATATTTTGTATGTTTTTATCATAAAATCTTCTTTGAAGAATTCTATCTGTTCTTCTTAATTTTGATTTAACGAATTTATCAACATATTCATTAACATATTCAAAAAATAATACTCCGATTTCATCATCAGGATATCCTTTTTCAAAAATATCCATACTTAATTGCAGATTACTACTTTCTTTATCATCTCTTGAAATTTCTAAATTAATTTCACAGTGCTTTTCGCCCGAAGATATAAAATATTTAGGCTTGTATTCTTTATCGATGGTAAGAACATCTAATAAATTATTTTCAAGCGAATCCTCAAAATTGTTCAAAGAAGATATAGTTAACCCGATTGACTCTAAGATTGAAGATTTCCCAGTACTATTTGGACCCACTATTATATTCACGGAGCTTGGAGAAAAATCAATATTATTCAATCCTCGATAATTTTTAATTCGAACTTTTCTTATTATATCCATAACTGCTCCTTATAAGAGTACATCAAATTTAGATTTTATTGAATCCACTTCTTTGAACATTTGTTTCTAATCTTAATACCGTTAGATTTATATTAAATATTGCTATTGATTCTGTCTTAATAATATTTAATATGCTGTATACTCACGAAATTAATGAACAGTTGAAAACTGAAAAATAAATTCAGAATTTTTCACTTCTCTCATAATAATCCATTTCCCAATACTGACGGTCAATTATTGTATATGAGCCAAGACGTGCGCCCCACTCCCAGGCGCGCCGCCTTCGGTGCAGCTTCCAGCCGCATCCCTGATGGGACGGCACGCCAGGGAGTAAGGAAAGGTTGAGCGATAACGCGCCGGACAACGTGCACGTAATCGCAGTTTTCCATTCGTAATAATGGTTGAAGTTGCTCAAGTAATTTACTTGCATCGGGGTCGTTGCGATAGCGCACTTCATAAGCGTTTGAAGTTGTTCCACTGATTTGCGATCCACGACGACGATTTGTGATACGGACGAGATATTCATCAATCTTAACGGACGGGTAGCCCCGCGCTGCAGCATAGGTGATATATACAGCAATCAGTTTTTGTTGTGCACAAAATATATATCTTGAAAAATAGATTAAGTAATTACTTTACTTTCCGAACAGTAAATTTGAGGTAGATTTGTTTTAAACAGTCCTCATTAAATCGCATAGAGTATGAAAGTGGGTATTGACCCCTTAATTTACTGATGTTTTATAATAAGGAAAAGTAAGCATCTCCTCCAAAGACCAAATGTGATCAGTTTTGCCTGTTGCCATCATTGGTGTTCTCTGTATATACTTCCTATTTGTAATATCATCATCT